>DATIWI010000183.1:0-22774 GCA_035519475.1 Opitutaceae bacterium | reverse complement strand
GCCGGCCTGGCCGCGGCCCAAGGCGATTTTATTCAGTTTCTCGACGCCGACGATTTGCTCGCGCCGGACAAGATCGCCGTGCAGATGCAGCGCCTCGCGGTCTCGCCCCCGCGCTACATTGCTTCGGGCCCGTGGGTCCGGTTCAAGCGCGATCCCCGCGAAGCCGTCTTTGTGGCCGAGCCAAACTGGCGCGACCTCTCCGGCCTCGATTTCCTGCTGCTGCATTACGAGGCCGGGTGGATGATGCTTCCGGCCGCCTGGCTCTGCCCCCGCACGATCCTGGATGACGCCGGCCCGTGGGATGAACGCCTGACGCTCAACGACGATGGCGAGTACTTCGGGCGGGTGATGCTCGTGGCGGAGGGCATCCTTTTCTGCGAGGCGGCGCGCAGCTTCTACCGGTCGGGGCTCCGCGGCAGTCTCAGCCGCCGCAAGGATCGGGCGGCGCTCGAGTCGCTCCGGCTTTCCACCGAATTGAATTGCAGCCGCCTGCTGGCGGCCGCCCCGGGCGATTTGCGCGCCCGCGCTGCCGTCGCTAATGGCTGGCAACGGCTCGCCTTCGAGTCCTATCCCACGGCGCCCGATCTGGCCGCGGACGCGGAGTTGCGCTGCCAGGGGGTCGGCGGCAGCCCGTTCCCTCTGCCCGCCGGGCCCGCCTTCCACCGACTGGCGCGCTGGACCGGCTGGCGACTCGCCAAGCGGCTGCGCGACGCCTGGCTCCGCCTACGCGGCCTCTGACCATGGCCACGGTCCGCGTCTATCTGCTCACCTTCCGCCGCCCGCAGCTCCTCCGCCGGGCCCTGCGCAGTCTCCTGCAGCAGTCGCTGCGCGACTGGACCTGCGAACTGCACAACGACGCGCCGGAGGACGAGGCGCCGCGCGCCGTCCTGGCGGAGCTGGCGCCGGGGGATCCGCGGATTCAATACCATCGCCACTCGCGGAACTGGGGTCCGGTGGCCGCATTCAATCACGCCTTCGCCGGCGGCCCGGAGGAGTTCGCGAGCATCCTGGAAGACGACAACTGGTGGAGACCCGAGTTTCTCGCGTGCGCCCTGACCTCGCTGCAACGCCAGCCGGCGGCCGCGCTCGCCTGGACCAACATGCGGCTCTGGCGCGAGGAGACCACTGACCGCTGGATCGATACGGGCCGCGCGATCTGGCCCCGGGCCGAGGCCGCCGCCCCGGTGGCGGAATTCCGCTGGCCGGAGTTGCTGCAGGCCTTCGATGCACTGCACTCCAACGGCGCGATGGTCTTCCGCCCCCGGCGGTTCCAGCCGCAGACCGTGCCGCCCGCCACCCCCCTTGCGATCATCGAGCAGGTGCGCGAACGGGCGGCCACCGGGCCATTGCTGTTTCTGCCGGAGTTGCTCGCCAACTTCGCCATCACGCGCCACACCGCGCGCAGCGATGATCCCCGGCAATGGCTGCAGGCCAAGCTGCTGGTGGCCGCCTCCTTCTTCCAGGCCGTGGCGGTGAGCGACCTTGACCTCGTCCGGATTTGGGAGACCCGGCGGGCCCTGCGGCCGCGCGACACCGACCTGTTCTTCCTGCTGGCGCTGGCTCTGCGGAACGCCCGCCTGATCAGAGCCGCCCGCCCCGCCGATTGGTCGCACTTCCTGCTCGGCGCTGCCCGCCACCCGCGGCGCCTGCTTCGAGGCTTGCGGTTCCGGCGCGATCACGCGGAAGTCTGGGCCTGGCTGCGAGCCCGGACCTCGGCGGCGCCCCGGCTCGCGGCCGCGGCGAGTGTTTTGTCCAAACAAGGCTTTTCCGTCGGCGTTGCCTGAGATGAGTGCCCGCCTTCTGGTCATCACCAACGGCCACCTCTGCCGGAATCCGCGTCCGCTGAAGGAGGCGCTCACCCTCGGACGCGCCGGCTACGATGTGACCGTGCTCGCCGTGCGCAATCACGCGCCCTCCGAGAAGGCCGATCGCCTCCTGCTTCAAGGCGCGCCGTTCCGCCATGAGGCCGTCGACCTGCTGCCGGGTTCTTCGGCGGGACGCGGCACGGTTTTCCGGCGCCGTTGGTTGCTCTGGGTTGCCCGTGAAACGGCGGCGAGGACCGGCCTCGCCACGATCCGCGCTCTCGGTCCCGCCGGCGCCCTGCTCCGCCGCGCGCGGCAGCTCCCGGCTGACCTCACCATCGTGCACAACGAGGTCCCGCACTGGGTTGGCCTTCGGCTGCTTCGCGCGGGGCGCCGCGTCGCCGCGGACATCGAGGACTGGCATTCGGAGGACTTGCTGCCGACGCAGCAGGCACAGCGGCCGTTGGCGCTGCTCCGCCGGATTGAGCAGGCGCTGTTGACGCGCGCCACGTACGTCTCCACCACCTCCGATGCGCTTGCCGCGGGCCTGCACATCCGCTACGGCGGGCGCCTGCCGCTGGTGGTCGCCAACGCCTTTCCCTTGCAGCCGGCTCCGCGCTCTGGTCCGCCCGGCGACCCGCCGGCGCTCTTCTGGTTCTCCCAGACGATCGGACCGGGCCGCGGTTTGGAGGAGTTTGCCGGTGCCTGGGCTCGCACCACCCGGCCCAGCCGCTGGGTGCTGCTCGGCGAGGCCTGCGGCGGCTTCGACCGCGAACTCCTGTCGCGTCTGCCAGCGGAACGCCGGGGCGCGGTCAGTTTCCTGCCGCTGGTGGCCCCGCCCGACCTGCCCGCGTTGCTCGCGCGCCACGATATCGGTCTGGCGCTCGAACGACGCGACATCCTGAGCCGCGATCTGACCATCACGAATAAATTGCTGCAGTACTTGAACGCCGGCCTGGCGGTCGTCGCCAGCGACACCGCCGGCCACCGCGAGGTGCTCGCACGGGGGCCGGAGGCTGGTGTCGCCTTTGATTTCCGCGATCCAGCCGCCGCGGCGAACGCTCTCGATGGGCTGCTCGCCGATCCGCCCGCGCTGGTCCGTCGGCAGCGGGCGGCGCGCCGGCTGGCCGAAGAGGTCTACTGCTGGGAGCGCGAAGCGCCGAAGCTGCTCGCGGCCGTCGCGGCGGCGCTGGCCGGCGCCCCGGCATCATGAAGCGTCTCCTGATCATTTCGCCGCACTGGCCGCCGGTGAACGCGCCGGACCACCAGCGCGTACGCATGAGCCTGCCGTATTACCGGCAACACGGCTGGGAGCCGGTCGTGCTTGCGGTGCACCCCGACGACGTCGCCGGCCCGCGCGAGCCGGAGCTGGAGCAGACCTATCCCCCGGACGTGCGGATCGTGCGCTGCCGGGCCCTGCCGCTCCGGTGGACTCGCTGGGTCGGGCTGGGCAACCTCGGACTGCGCGCCTGGTGGTCCCTGTGGCGGGCGGGCTCGCGCCTGCTCCAAGCCGAGCCCTTCGACCTCGTGCTGTTCTCCAGCACCCAGTTCATCACCTTCACCCTGGGATCCGTCTGGCGCCGCCGGTTTGGCGTCCCCTATGTCATCGACTTGCAGGATCCGTGGCGCACTGACAGCTACGAGCGGCCGGGTGCGCCGCCGCCGCCGGGCGGCCGAAAATATCTCCTCGCGCGTTGCCTGGCATTCCTCCTCGAGGCCCCGACCTATCGGGGCGCAGCAGGCTTTATCAGCGTGTCGCCGCGTTACCTGTCGGATCTCGCCCGGCGGTATCCCTGGTTCCGCGACAAGCCGAAGGCGACGATCCGGTTCGGGGTCTCCGCCGCGGATTTCGACCACGTGCGCCGCCATCCGCCCGCCGGCGCCCGGCTCGACCGCCGCGCCGGCATGATTCACCTGCTCTATACGGGAGCCGCCGGCCCCATCCTGCCGCACGCGCTCAACACGTTGTTCGACGGCTTTGCGCGTTATCGCGCGGTGCAGCCCGAGCGCGCCGCCCGCTTCCGCTTCCACTTTGTGGGCACCAGCTATGTGGCGCCCGGGCACGGCGTTCCCTCAATCCTTCCGGTGGCTGAGCGTTTCGGCCTGACCGCCTCTGTCGAGGAGGTTCCCCACCGAATAGGTCATCTCGAGAGCCTGGCGCTCCTGCTGCAGGCCGACGCGCTCCTCCTGCTCGGCTCCAGCGATCCGGCTTACTCGCCCTCGAAGCTCTATCCTTACTTCCTGTCGGGCAAGCCGATCCTCGGCGTGGTGCGCGCGGACAGTCATCTCGAGCAACTGCTGCAGGAGCTCTCCTGTGCTTGGCTGGTGACGTTCTTCCCGACTGGCGCCGGCGAGGCGGCGGGAGCGCGGCTGGCGGCGTTCTTCGACCAGGCGCTGGCCGGGTTTCCCGCGGACGCCCTGCCCGCGCGCAACGAGGCGGCCTTCCGGCGGGATTACCTGGCGGAGCCCCTGACCGAGGCGCAGTGCGACTTCTTCGCCGCCATCCTCACTCGGTATCCCGCCCGCCATGCGCGGGATTGAGCCCGCCCGCCCCGCCGCCATCCTCACCCCGCGCCGCGCCAACCGCGCTCCCCGCCCCTGATTCACGCCATGGTCGCCTCCGAGAACCCTGCACTGGAGAACCTCGCCTTCCCGCCCGCGGACGAGCGCATGCGGCGGCGGCTGTTTCAGCAGGCGCTCATCGCCGCTGCCCTGATGCTGGGGGCGCTGTGGTGGTCCGCGACCAACACGCAGGAATGGACCTTCTACCTGGGACTGGCGATCTGCGTGCTCGCGCTCCTGCCGGCGCTCGTGTGGACGCGCACCATGGGCCACAACTATCCGATTTTTGAGATCTTCATCGCGACCAACCTCACGTCCTATGGGATTCCGCTCCTGACGGAACACGATGCCGTGACGCTCTTCGACCCCGAGGTGCGGCAGGACGCCGCCCTCGCGGTGATCGCCTTTCTCGCCGCCGCCATTCTCGCCTATTATGTGACGCGCGGCTATCCGCGCACCGCGCCCCTCTGGACGCGGCAGGTGCTCGAGCGGCCGAACAAGCAGTGGATGCTGCGGGGCCTCCTTCTCTCCACCCTGTACACGCTGGTCGTGCCCTATCTGTACGCGCCGCCCGCCGGAATCGAAGGCATCCTCCGCGCCGTCTTCTTCGGCATCGGCACAAGCTGCACGTTCATCATCGCGATGGCGTGGGGGCTCGGCCGGCTGGAGCGCCTCGACCAGGTGCTCGTGGTGGCCTGCCTCGCTCTGCAGTTCGTCCTGTTGAGCTCCTCGCTGATCCTGCGGGCCGGGACTTCGATCGTCCTCCTCGGGCTCGTCGGATATTTCTTCGGCGCCCGCCGGGTCCCCTACCTGGCGCTCGCCATCGCGCTGCCCCTCTTCGCCGTGCTCAACATCGGCAAGTACGACCTTCGTCAGAAATACTGGACCCCCGAGTTCCATTACCAGCCGGGCCTCGCCGATCTGCCTGCCTACTACGCGGAGTGGTTCCAGGCCGGCCTGCGGCCCCGGGTCCAGACCGAGTCCAAGGCCAGCAAGCTGCTGCTCGAGCGCAACTCGCTGCTGCAAATCCTCTGCCTGGTCGTCGCCCGCACCCCGGATTACCAGCCGTATCTCTACGGCGAGACCTACAAGCAGATCCCCGGCCAGTTCGTCCCGCGCCTGTTCTGGCCGGAGAAGCCCCGTGGCCACATCAGCACCTACACGCTCAGTATCTACTATGGCCTGCAAAGTGAGGAGGCCACCTTCGAGACCACGATCGCGTTCGGCTTCCTGCCCGAGGCTTTTGCCAATTTCGGGTACTGGGGGGCGGCGGCCCTTGGCGTGGTTTTCGGCTTCGGCTTCCGCAAGATCACCCTCTGGTCGGCGCGGAGCCCGATCTTCTCCTACGCCGGCCTCATGTTGGTGCTGCTCACCGCCTGGAGCTTCCAGACCGAGCTGACTCTGAGCGGTTGGCTGGCCTCGCTCTTCCAGGGCTCCATTTCGATCATCGCCTTCGTCTTTGTCTTCCGCCGATTCCAGGAAGTCTCCGGCTGAGCGCGACTCGGGCCGGCTCGCGGTGGTGCTGTCGCATCCCACGCAGTACTACAGCCCGTGGTTCCGCTGGCTGCGCGCCCGCACGCCGCTGACCTTCCGGGTCTTCTACCTGTGGGATTTCGGCGTGGTCGCGCGGCCCGACCCCGGCTTCGGGGTGAAATTCGCGTGGGACGTCGATCTGCTGGGCGGCTACGACTCCGAGTTCGTCCCCAACCGGGCCGCCCGACCCGGCACCGAGGGCTTCTGGGGGTTGCGCAACCCGGGGCTGCCCGCGCGCCTCGCCGCCTGGCGACCCGCCGCCGTGCTCCTCTTCGGCTACCGTTCCGCGACCCACCTCCGGACCATCGCGTGGGCCCGTCGGCGCGGCGTGCCGCTGATCTTCCGCGGCGACTCGCACCTTCTCGGCCAGGCGCGGCCCTCGCCCTTCAAGCGCCTCGCGCTGCGCGTGATCTACCGCCAGTTCGCCGCCATCACCTATGTCGGCGCCGCCAACCGCGCCTATTTCGCGGCATTCGGCGTGCCCGCCGGCCGCCTCCACTTCGCGCCGCACGCGGTCAACCACGAGCATTTCGACCCGCGCCTGGCCGGTGCGCGGGACGCCGCCCAGCGCCTGCGCGCCGACCTCACACTCTCGCCGGACCGGCAGGTGGTGCTCTTCGCGGGCAAGCTGCTGCCCCGCAAGCAGCCCGGCGCGCTGCTCGAGGCCTTCCTGTCCGCGCCACGCCCGGACGCCACCCTGCTCTTCGTGGGAGACGGTGAGGAGAAGGCGGCGCTGCAGGCGCGCGCCGCGCAGGCGCCGGCCGCGGACGTGCGCTTCCTGCCGTTCGCGAACCAGAGCGAGATGCCCGCGCGCTACTTGCTCGCCGACCTCTTTGTGCTGCCTTCCCGCGGCCACTCCGAAACCTGGGGACTCGCCGTCAACGAAGCCATGCACATGGGCCGGCCCTGCCTCGTGAGCGACGTGGTTGGCTGCCAGCAGGACCTGGTGGCGGACGGCGACACCGGCTGGGTCTTCCACGCCGGCGACGCCAACCATCTGCGCCAGAAGCTCGACCAGGCGCTCGCGGCGCTGCGCCGCGACGTCGCCGGCTTTCGGCGCCGTGCCGCAGCTCGCATCGCCCGCTACACGTACGCGCAAACCACGGAAGGGCTGCTGGCCGCGCTCGCGACCGCCGGCGGCTCGCACCCGGGCCCATGAAGATCAACATTGCCATGGGCTTCTTCCTGCCCGTGCCGCCCGTCGCAGGCGGCGCAATGGAAAAGGCCTGGTTCCGCCTCGGGCGCGAATTCGTCGCCGCCGGGCACACCGTCACCCTGCTTTCCCGCGCTTGGCCGGGCTTTCCGCCGCGGGAGCAGATCGGCGGGATCGAACTGATCCGCGTGCGCGGCTTCAATCACACGCGCCGCCTGGCGTTCAACCTCGTGTTGGACGGAATCTGGGGCCTGCGCGTGCTGCGCCGGCTGCCCGCCGCCGACCTCACCGCCTGCAACAATGTCTCGCTGCCCATTCACCTGCCCTGGCTGCGGCCGCGCGCGGGCCGCGTCGTCGTCGTCCTCGGGCGCATGCCGAAGGGGCAAATCCGCTTCTACCGCCGGGCCGCGCGGCTGATCGCCACCAGCGACGCCGTGGCGGGGCGCGTCGGGCAGGAGTGCCCCGCGCTGGCGGCGCGCACCCGGGTTTTTCCCAATCCCATCGACTGGAATCTGCACGCACGCGCCGCCGCGCAGACCGGCGAACCGGTGACCATTGGCTATGCCGGCCGGCTGCATCCGGAAAAGGGCCTGGAACTGCTCTTGCGCGCCGCGGGCCGCCTGGCGGCCGATCCCGCGCTCCCGCCGTGGCGCGTGGTTCTGCGCGGCCCGCACGATGTGCGGCGCGGCGGCGGCGGCGAGGCTTACGTGCAACGGCTGAAGGACGAGTTTGCCGGCGGCCTGGGCCCCCGGTTGGCCTGGGAGCCACCGCTCTTCGACGAGGCGGCCCTCGCGCGATTCTACGGCACCGTGGATGTCTTCTGCTATCCGAGCCTGGCAGCGCAGGGCGAGGGCCTGAGCGTCGCGCCGCTCGAGGCCATGGCCGCCGGCGCCGTGCCCGTGCTCTCGCGGCTGGATTGCTACCGCGATGTGTTGCGCGAGGGCGCCAACGGCTTCGGCTTCGACCACACTGCCCCGGATGCGGACGCCGGCCTCGCGGGCGTGCTGGCCCGCCTGGTCAGGGATTCCGGCCTGCGCCGCGTGGCGGCTGCCGAGGCCCAGGCCGACGCCCGCCGGTTCGACTACGGAGTCATCGCCCGCGCCCTGCTCGAAGACTTTGCGCAATTGACCCGCTGAACCGCCTGCCGGTATACCAATTCCGCCGTGGCCGACCCTGAACCGCCCTATCTTGGTCGCAACTGCGTCACGCCCTACCCCCGGCGCGAAGTGCTGCTGGGCTGGGTGTGGGCGCTGGTGCAAGCCACGCTCTTCCGCTGGAGTCCGCGCCCCTGGCACTGGTGGCGGGCGTGGCTGCTCAAGCTCTTCGGGGCCGATATCGTCGCGCCCGGCCGCGTGGTCGTGTTTCCCTCGGCGCGAGTCTATGCGCCGTGGAAGCTCACGCTGGCGCCGCGCGCCATGGTCGGGCGGTACGTCAACCTCTACAACCTCGCCCGCATCACCCTGGGCTACGGCGCCAACCTCAGCCAGTACTGCCACCTCTGCGCCGGCACCCACGACTACACGCGGTGGGACATGCCGCTCGTCACCCGGCCGATCGCCATTGGCGCGAACGCGTGGCTCGGCGCCGAGGTCTTCGTCGGACCGGGCGTGACCGTGGGCGAACTGTGCGTGGTCGGCGCCCGCTCGGTCGTGGTGAAGGATCTTCCGCCCCGCATGGTGTGCGCCGGGAATCCCTGCCGGCCGCTGAGGGAACGCGCGGAGCCATCGTGAGCGATGAGGTGCCGGGCTCCGGTGCGCGCGACCAAGAGACCAAAGGACCAAGGGACGAAGGGCCATTCGCCAGGCTGCATCGGGGCGAGACGTCCCCACACGCCACCGCTGATGCGGGCCGCAACCGGAACTAGGCTGCTTGTGAGAAAGGCCGTCTACCACGAGGTTCCCCCCGCCTCTCGTTCCACCGCTGCAATGAGCCCATGGAGACAGGCATAGCATTGCCGGCTTTGGGCCACCAGTTGGGTGGCAACGTCAGCGCGGCAGTAGCCAAGGCGGCGCGCGAGGCGGACAAAGTATTGTGCCTCCGACAGCGAGCCGCGGGCGACGTGGAGAAAATGAAGGAAGTCCTTCTTGCTTTCACGACTGGATCCTTCGACCACATTCGCTGCCACCGAGACGGCGGCCCGGCGAATCTGGCTCGTGAGGCCATAGAGCTCTTCCCGGGGGAACGATCGGGTGCTTTCGTAGATCGCAATAGCGAATTCGTCCGCGAGTCGCCAGGTTTCTATCTTAGTGTAATCTCTCATAGTGGCTATTTCCCTCCTTGTTCCCCGCCGCCTCATCAGTCAACGGTTCTTTCCCCTGCTGAATTGACTGGCCTTCTATCACCTCCCCCTCCGGTCTCTTGGTCCCTTGGTCCCTTGGTCCCTTGGTCCCAGTGAGACTCTGCCACATTGTTCCCAGCCTCGAGGCGAAGCACGGCGGCCCGAGCAAATCCGTCCACCGGCTCGCGGCGGCGCTCAGCCGCCTCGGGCACGATGTCGACCTTCTCGCCACCCGTCCGGGCGGCGAGACGGCGACGACCGACGGCCGTCTGCGGGTGCGCGAATTCCGCCGGGGCTTCCCGGCGTTTCTCTGCCCATCCGCCGGTCTGCCCGATCATCTCCGTCGGCAGGCTTACGATTGCCTCCATCACCACGCCCTCTGGCTGCGTTCTCTGCATTATGCCGCGCAGGCGGCCCGCGGCATCGGCGCGCCGCTGGTGATTGCGCCGCGCGGCATGCTCAGCGACTGGGCGTGGCACCACCGGCGGTGGAAGAAGCGGCTGGCCGCGCGGTTGGTGCATCCCGGCGCCCTCGCCGCCGCGGGCGGCTGGCACGCCACCAGCGCCGCCGAGGCCGACGACATCCGCCGCCGCGGCTTTTCCCAGCCGATCTGCGTGGCTCCCAACGGCGTGGAGGCGCCGACCCCCGAGGACCTGACGCAGGCGCACGAGGTCTGGTGGCACCTGTGCCCCGCGGTGGCCACCCGGCCTGTCGCGCTCTTCTACTCGCGCTTCCATCGCAAGAAGCGGCTGCTGGAGTTGATCGACCTCTGGATCGAGGCGGCGCCGCGCGAATGGCTCCTCCTCGTCGCCGGCATTCCCCAGGAATACACCGTGGAGGATCTGGAGACCTACGTGGCGCGCCGCACCGCGCAGGATCGCATCGCGGTGTTCGACGGCAGCGATCGGCCCCCGCCCTACGGCGCGGCCTCGCTGTTCCTGCTGCCGTCGCACACCGAGAACTTCGGGCTGGTCGTCGCCGAAGCCATGGCGTGGGGCGTGCCGGTGCTGGTGACCGACACCACGCCTTGGGCGGAGGTGCCCCTGCAGAATGCCGGTTGGTGCGTCGCGTGGGCGGATTACCGCGAGGCGTTGCGGCGCGCCCTGGGCGAATCGCCCGACCGGCTGGAGCAGCGGGGCGCCCGCGCCCGCGACTGGGTGCTCTCGCGCTATTCCTGGGACCACGCGGCCCGCCCGCTGGTGGAATTCTACCGCCGCCTGACCGGTTCAACCGCATGACACCGCCCGACGCTCGCCTGAGCCCAGCCTCCGGCGTCCACCCCGCGCCGATGGGCGCGCCCTCGCACCGTTCGCCCGGCCGCCTCGAACGGCTGACGTTCCTCCACGTCGCCGGCCTGGTCCTGTTTGCGGCGTGGGACTTCGGCGGCGAAACTGATTTCGCCCGCCTCGCCATCCGCGGCTGGGGCAGCCTGGCTGTCCCCCTCCTGATCGCCACCTGCGTGCGCCGGCTGCGGCACCGCGACGGTTGGCCCTCGGCGCTGCACTGGCTCTGGCCGCTGCTGGTCTTTGACGTGTTCGTCCTGGCGAGCCTGCTCAATCCCAGCTTCACCCACGCCGTGGTCGGCGGCGCGGTGGCCCTGGTGGACAGCGGCTCGCGGACCCTCTGGCCCAGCACCGCCGTGCCCGCCGTGACCTGGCCCGCGTTGTGGGATTTCAACGCGATCTATCTGAGCTGCTTCAATCTGGCGCTGGTGGTGGTCCATCGCCGGATGTTGCGCGGCCTGCTGATGGTCGTGACGGCCAACGCCCTTGCGCTCGCGGTAATGGGCACCTTTCAGAAACTCGCCCGCGCGCCGGGCCTTTATTTCGGGCTGCAAGCTTCGCCCAACGATGCCTTTTTCGCCACCTTCATCTACCGCAACCACTGGGGCGCCTACATCGTCCTGTCGACGGCGGCCGCACTCGGCCTGGTTTTCCACTACGCGCGCCGGGTCGACCCCGTGGGCCGGCGCCACTCGCCGGCGTTCTCCGGAGTAGTCGCCACGCTGCTGATGGCCGCCTCGGTGCCGTTGAGCGGGTCGCGCTCGTGCACCGTGCTGGTGCTCATTCTGCTGCTGGGCGCGCTGGCGTACGGGCTGCGACGCCGCCCTGACGGGCCGGCGGCGGGCGGCGCCCCGGCCACTGCCGCCGTCGTCGCTGCGGTGGCCCTGTTTGCCGCCGGCCTCGGCGGCATCTATCTCCTCGGCCGGCCCCTCGTCGAACCGCGGGTCGCCCAGACGCGCACGCAACTGGAGGAGATCCGCCTCCGCGGCAGCGTGGGCAGCCGCGCCCAGCTCTATGCCGACACCTGGCGGATGGCACGCGCGAAGCCCTGGTTCGGCTGGGGGCTCGGTTCCTACCCGACCGTTTTTCAGATCTACAACCAGCAGGTGTCCGTGGAGGGCTGGGTGCCGTTCTACGCCCAGGCCCATTCCGACTGGCTCCAGGCGCTGGCCGAGGTCGGCGTGGTCGGCACCGCGCTCCTCGCGCTGCTGGTCGCGGTGCCGCTCGCCCGGCTCCGGCGGTCGTCCCCCTCCGGCCCGCTGCCCGGGTTCCTCCTGGCGGGCTGCGGACTCGTCGCGCTCTATGCCGGGGTGGAATTTCCCTTCGCCAACCCGGCGGTGATGGCGACCTTCTGGCTCTGCTTCTTCGCCGCGCTGCGCTACCGGCGGCTGACCGGGGGCGACGCCTGATCCCGGCGCCATGTTCTCCGTCCTCATCCTGACCTTCAACGAGGCGCGCGACCTGCCCGCCTGTCTCGATTCGGTCGCCGCCTGCGACGACGTGGTCGTGCTCGATTCGCATTCGACCGACCGCACCGCCGAGATCGCCCGGGCGGGCGGCGCGCGCGTCTTCCTCCACCCGTTCGAGAGTTTCGCCCGGCAGCGCAACCACGCCCACCGCGCGATCGAGTTCCGGCACCCGTGGGTGTTTCACCTCGACGCCGACGAGCAGCTGACCCCGGCGCTGCGCGCCGAGTGCGCGGCCTATTGCGGCGACGAGCCGCTGGACGGCTGTTACGCGGCGCCGCGCATGCTGTGGGAAGGCCGCTGGATCCGGCACTGCACGGATTATCCCGCGTGGCAGGCGCGCTTCGTCAAGGCGCGCGGCTTCGAGTTCGTGCAGGCGGGCCACGGGCAGCGCGAAGCGCCGCACATGCGCATGGGCCGCCTGCAGGCGAATTACCTGCACAACCTGTCCGCGGGCGGCATCGACGAGTGGCTGGCCAGGCATCGCCGCTACGCCCGCGAGGAGGCTGAAGCCTTCTTTGCCGCCGATGCCACCAACCGTCCGCCGCTGCGGGCCGTCGTCACCGGCCCCGCCCTGGCGCGCCGCCGCGCGTTCAAACACCTGAGCTACCACATGCCCGGCCGGCCGGCGCTGCGCTTCCTCTACCAATATCTGCTGCGCGGCGGCTTCCTCGACGGCGGGCCGGGCTGGCGCTATTGCCGCCTGCTCGCGCGCTACGAGCGCTTCGCGACCGGCGAGCTCAGGCGCCTGCGCGCCGGCCGCACCCCCACCTCGCCATGACCAGCGATCCGGCCCACCCGCGCGTCGTGTTTGTCAACCGGTACTACTGGCCCGACGAACTGGCCACCGCCCAGCTGCTCACCGACTTGGCCGAGGGGCTGGCCGCCCGCGGCGTCGCGGTCACGGCGATCGCCAGCCATGATGGCGCGCCCACGACGCCCGCGCGCGTGGCGCGGCGCGGAGTGGAAATTACCCGAGTGCGCGCCACCCGCTGGGGTCGGCGCAGCTTCGCCGGCAAGGCCGCCGACTATCTCACTTTCACTCTGGCCGCCCGCCGCGCGCTGCGGACGCGCCTGCACGCCGACGATTGGCTCGTGGCGCTGACCGATCCGCCGGCGCTGGCCCCGCTCGCCGCCTCGGCCGCCCGCCGCGCCCGCGCGCGCCTCGTGCACTGGCTGCAGGACATCCACCCGGAGATCAGCCTCACCCTGTCGGGCAGCCCGCTGCTCGCGCTGCTGGCCCGGCCCTGGATGCGCCGCCGTGACGCCGCCTGGCGGCACGCTGACGCCTGCGTCGCGATCAGCCGCGACATGGCGGCTCTGGTGGCCGAGCGCGGAGTGCCGCCGGCACGCGTCCGGGTGATACCCAACTGGGCGCCGGGCGGCGACGCGCTCGCGCCGGTTCCAGCGGAGGCGAACTGGTTGCGCCAGGAGTTGGGCCTCGCAGGTAAGTTCGTTGTCGCCTACTCCGGCAACCTCGGACGCGTGCACGCGCTTGAGCCCGTGCTCGCGGCGGCGGCCCTGCTCCGCGACGAACCCGATCTCCTGTTCCTGTTCGCCGGTGACGGCCCGAGGCGGCCCGCGCTCGAGGCGCAGGCGCGGCAGCTCGGCCTGGCCAACGTGCGCTTCGGACCCGCCCAGCCGCGGGCACGACTCGCCGAGAGCCTGTGCGTGGGCGACGTTCATCTCGTCACGCTGCGCGCCGGCTGCGAGCGCCTCGTCTTCCCGAGCAAGCTTTATGGCATTCTCGCCGTCGCCCGGCCCATCGTCTATGTGGGCCCACCGGCGGGGGAGTTGGCCGAGGCGGTGCGCCGCAGCGGGGCCGGCCTCACCGTTGACGTCGCCGATCCGCCGGCGCTCGCCGCCGCCCTGCGTGAACTCCGTGCCGATGCGGCCCGGCGTGTCGCCATGGCCGAGGCCGCGACCCGCTGGAGCCGCGCCACCGGCGGATTGCCCGCCGCGCTCGCTGCCTGGACGGAGCTGTTGGCGCCGGGCTAGGCGGGGCCGGGCGACAGCCCCATTCCGGCCGCCATCTGCATGTCCGTCTCCTCGGGCTTCGCGACGCTGCGTCGCGCGCCGCGGTCGCTGAACGCCTCGCCATGACTGGCCTGCCCACGGCCGCGATTCGTCGGGGCTTGCCGCGACGGAATCCGCTGCGTCATACTCTCATCGGCCATGACTGACCGCCGCCTGCTTTCCGCGCTCCTGTTCGTGCTGGATTTCCTGTGCGTGGTGCTGGTCTTCAATGTCATCGGCTGGCTGCGCGGCGTGATGATCTTCGGGGACATCACGGTGGTTCCCCTCCTCGGCCCGTTCGCCGTCTTCTTTCTGGCGGTCCACCTGATCGATGGGTACTCGGTGCGCACCGACATGCGCAGCGTGTCGTATGTCAGCCAGCATCTCATCGCCCTCATGGCCGCCCTGCTGGTGATCCTCCTGATCACTTTCGTCTTCATCAAGGATCAGTATTCCCTGCAATCGTCGCGCGCGGTGATCGCCCTGAGTTTTGTCGCCTTGGCGCCGCTCACGCTCAGCTACCGGCGGCAGCTGATGGCCCTGGTTCTTCGCGAGCGCCGGCAGCGGCGGATCGTGTTCGTCGGGAGCCAAGCCAGTTGCGTGGAGTTTCGCGAGATGTGCGCGGAGAACGCCACGCCGCAGGAGGCGCTCTATGTCGCGGTTGACGCCCGCAGCGACGAGAGCTTCTCGCCCCTGATCGGCCTGGAAATGCATGCGCTGTCCGAGCTGCCCTCGCTGCTCGGGGCCTACGCCGGCCGCGTCGAGGCGATCGTCCTGCACCAGACCAGCCGCGATCTGCCCTTCGCCGTGTCGGAGAAGCTCATGGAGCTGCACTTCTCCGGGGTCCGCACCTACACCCTGGAGCTGTTTCACGAAGTCTACTGGCGCAAGATTCCGCTCTATTCGCTCGATCAGACGTGGCTGTTCCAGGAGGGGTTCCAGACCGCGCGCGATCCCGTCTTTGAGCGCCTGAAGCGGCTGAGCGACATCGGGCTGGCCCTGCTCGGGCTCGTGGTGACCTCGCCGGTGCTCCTGCTGTGCGCCGCCGCCATCTGGCTGGGAGACCGCGGGCCGGTCTTCTTCGTGCAGACGCGCGTGGGCAAGAACCGGATGCCGTTCCAGATCTACAAATTCCGCACCATGCGGGCCAGCCCCGCCAAGGAGGACCTCTACACCCAGCCCGCCGACAGCCGCATCACGGGGGTCGGCCGACTCCTGCGCGCCGTGCGCTGCGACGAGTTGCCGCAGCTCTGGAACGTCCTGCGGGGCGACATGAGCCTGATCGGCCCCCGCGCCGAATGGGTGAAGCTCGTCGAGCGCTACGAGAAAGAGATTCCCTGCTATCATTTCCGGCATCTCGTCAAACCCGGCATCACCGGCTGGGCGCAGGTCAACTACCCGTACGGCGCCAACCTCGGCGACACGCTCCGCAAGCTGGAGTACGACCTTTACTACATCCGCTATTTCTCGTTCGTGCTCGACGCCTCGATCGTCCTGAAGACGATCCAGATCATGCTGTTCGGCAAAGGGCGTTGACGCGCGGCGTTTTTTGACCACGGATTTCACGGATTCGCCCGGATGACGCGCCGCCTTCATCCGCGCAGATCTGTGTAATCCGTGGTCAATTGCTTTCTGTGAAATCGTACGACTTCATCGTGATCGGCGGCGGCAGCGCCGGTTTTAACGCGGCGCGGGTCGGGGCCAGCCTGGGGCAGCGCGTCGCCATCCTCGACGGCGCAAAGGCCCTGGGCGGTCTTTGCGTCCTGCGCGGGTGCATGCCGTCAAAAACCCTGCTCTACAGCGCGGAGGTGCTGCACCACGCCCGATCCGGCGGCGTCTTTGGCCTGCGGATTCCGCGCGCCGCGGCCGACATGGCGGCGGTCCACGCCCGGAAGAAACGGATCATCGGGATTTTTGCCGCGCATCGCGTCCGCCAGCTCACCTCGGGCCGCTACGACCTCTACCGCCACCGCGCCCGGTTCGCCGATCCCCACACCGTCGAACTCGCGGATGGCACCCGCCTGCGCGGCCGGCGCATCCTGATCGCCACGGGCTCCCGGGTCAGCGTGCCGCCCGTGCCGGGCCTGCGCGATGTGCCGTGTTGGACCAGCGACGACGTGCTCGAACTGGATTTCGTCCCCGAGAGCGTCCTTGTGCTCGGCGGCGGCATCGTCGCGTCCGAGCTGTCGCAGTTTCTCAACCGCATTGGCGCGCGCGTCATCCTCATCCAGCGGAGCGCGCACATCCTGCGCGACCACTCCCCCGAGGCCAGCGGCGTCCTGCAGCAGGCTTTCCGCGACGAGGGCATCGAACTCTTCGCCGGCACCAGGATTCGCGGCATCACTCACGCCCGCGGCCGCTTCACGGTGGGGTTCGAACATCAGGGGAAGATGATCACCCGCCGCGCGCGGCATTTGTTCAACGCCCTCGGGCGCGAGCCCAACATCGCCGGCCTGCAGCTCGACGCCGCGCGCGTGCAAGCCACCCCCGGGGGGCGGATCGTGGTCAATCGCTGGCAGCAGACGTCGCAGAAGCATATCTATGCCGCGGGCGATGTCTGCGGACCGCACGACATCGTGCATCTGGCGGTGGCGCAGGGCGAACTCGCGGCGCGGCACGCCTTTGGCGTCAAGGGCATCAAACCGGTCGACGACTCGCTCCTGCTGAACGTCGTCTTCACCGAGCCCCAGCTCGCCACCATCGGCGTGCGCGCGGACGAGCTCCAGGCCCGGGGCGTTCGCCATCTGAGCGCCTCCTATCCATTCAGCGATCACGGCAAGTCGATCCTGATGGAGGCAAACTACGGCTACGTGAAAGTCATCGCGGAGCCGGTGCGCGGCCGGATTCTCGGCGCCGAGATTGTCGGCAAGGACGCGGGCGAACTCATCCATTGCTTCAGCGGGCCGCTGGCGATGCGCGCGACGGTCTTCGATCTCCTGCGCGCGCCCTGGTATCACCCCACCCTGGCCGAGATCATCACCTACCCGCTCGAGGAGATCGCCGCGCAGGTGAAGAGATAGCGGGAGATCGCGCCCGTCTCCGGCCGGCGCGCCCGTCGCGCGTGACTCAGGCAAGATCGCGCGCCGCATCAATCTTCTCGGAATTCCGGGCTCTTGCCTGCGGCGACCTGAAGCAAAGCTTCAACGCCTTTGACCTATAGACGCCGCTGGACAGAAGTGGCAGCCGCCATTCCCTGCACGGGAAGCCTTCATCGCCGCGCGCGCCAAGCCTCCTCGGAGCAGCCGGTCGGCGTGCGTCGCTCGCATCAGTGACATGTCATCTATTCGTTGACAGATTGGCGTGGCGGACCGACCGGGGCATTCACCCGGGCTTCCCACCTCGAATTGCCGCCGGCGCCCGCAGGGCCAGCGGTTCCCGTCCGCAACATGTCAACTATTAGTTGACATGTCTTCGCGCGCAAAACGGGGATAGGAACCATCGCCCCGTCGCGGCGTTGCTCCGTCGCGCCCGCGAGCTTCCGTCAGCACGGTTGAATCAGGCTTTGCCTCGCCAGCGCGGGATGAAGCGGGGCACCCGGCGGCTGTATTCCTCGTAGGCCGGCCCAAAGCGATCGCGGAGTTCCTTCTCTTCCAAAACCGCGACCAGCCAGATGGCGGGCACGCAGAGCGCCGCGACGAGGTAGAGCGCCAGATGATTGGCGACCAGCGCGACGCCCGCGATCGCGAGCAGGAACTGCAGGTAACGCGGGTGCCGCACGTGCGCGTGCAGCCCTTCCGTCACCAGCCGCTGCGGGTATCGGTCCGGCGCCATCTCCGGCAGGCCCATCAATTGCTGCTGACTGAAATGGCGGTGCAACTGAATGCGCAGCCGGACGGCCAGTGCGATCATTGCCGCGCCGACCGCCAGCAGGATCCCGTTCGTGCCGAAATCCACCCCCAGCAGTGTCCGGCGCAGCAGGAAGAGTCCCGCGACCGCCGAAGCCATCAGCCCGCCCACGATGAGCCGGGTCCAGCGGAGCCCGAGCCGCCGCCAGAATGCGATGCCCGGATGGACCACGAGCCACATCAGGATCGATGGCGGCACGATGATTGTGAAGACCAGGGCAAGGTAATATCGAAGTGCGTTCACGGCGACGTCCCCAAAATCCGCCGACGCGCCTCATCCCCTCGCCGCCCAGCGGGCCAGCGCCTGGCCCGTGAGCGAACGCGCCTCCCGCTCGATGCCGCCGCGCGGTCCGGCGTAGACCAGGTCGCCGCCTGCGTCGCCGCCGCCCGGGCCGAGGTCGATGATCCAGTCGGCCAGGTTGATCACGTCGAGGTTGTGTTCGATCACGACGATCGTATTGCCGGCGTCGCGCAGCTTGAAGAGCAGGTCCATCAGGCGCTGGATATCAGTCCAGTGCAGCCCCGTGGTCGGCTCGTCGAGCAGGTAAAGCGTCTGGCCCTGCTGCCGCCGGCTCAGTTCGAGCGACAGCTTGAGCCGCTGCGCCTCGCCGCCCGAGAGCGTCACGGCGGATTGGCCAAGTTGCAGGTAACCGAGGCCCACCGCGTCGAGCGTCTCCAGCTTCTCCATGATGCGCGGAATGTTTCGGAACAGGGCCATGGCCTCGCGCACGGTGAGGTCCAGCACGTCGGCGATGTTGCGTCCGTGGAAGCGGACCTCGAGCGTCTCGCGATTGAAGCGGCGCCCGGCGCAGCTCGGGCATTCCGTGTAGGCGTCGGCGAGGAACTGCATGTCGAGGCGGATCTGGCCGTCGCCCTGGCAGCGCTCGCACCGCCCGCCGCGCACGTTGAAGCTGAAGCGGCTCGCCCGATAGCCGCGCACCTTCGCCAGCGGGCATTTCGCGAACAAGTCGCGCAGCAGGTCGAGGAGCTTGGTGTAGGTGGCGGGGTTGGAGCGCGGGCTGCGGCCGATGGGCTCCTGGTCCACCTGCACGGCTTTTTCGAATTGCTCCAGGCCCTCCAGCCCGCGGTGCCGCCCGGGCAAGACCTTCGCCCCCGCCAGCCGCCGCGAGGCGGCCGCGGCCAGGATGTCATTCACCAGGGTGCTTTTGCCCGAGCCGGAGACGCCCGTGACGCATGTGAGGAGCCCGGAGGGGAAAGGCACATCCAGATTCTTGAGGTTGTGCTCCTGCGCGCCGCGCACGGTGAGCCAGCGACCGTCGGGCAGTCGGGTCCGCGCCTCCTTGATGACCCGCAGCTTCCGGGCGAGGTAGGGCCCGGTGCGGGAGGCCGCGGCCGGCTGCAGCGCGCAGGCGGCTGGCGTGCCCTGGAAGAGCAGTGAACCGCCCTCGGTGCCGGCGCCGGGCCCCAGCTCCGCCAGCTCGTCGGCCGCCCTCATGGTTTCCTCGTCGTGCTCGACCACGATCACGGTGTTGCCGCGGTCGCGCAGCTCGCAGAGCGTGTCGATCAACTTTCGGTTGTCGTGGGCGTGCAGCCCGATGCTGGGCTCGTCGAGCACGTAGATGACGCCGATCAGCCCCATGCCGAGCTGCGTGGCCAGCCGGACCCGCTGGGCCTCGCCGCCGCTGAGCGTGGCGTACTCGCGGTCGAGCGTCAGGTAGCCCAGACCGGTCTCGAGCAGGAAGTGAAGGCGCTGCTCGATACCCGTGACGACGTCGCGGAGCGCGTCATCGGCGCCATGGGCGGCGACCAGCTCGCGTGCGAAGGCGTGGGCGGCGCCGATGTTGAGGGATACGAATTGCGGAAAGCTCAGTCCCTTGGGGCCGGGGTCGCCGTTCCCGGCTCCAGCGGCAAGCCGCACGGCGCCGGCCCGCGGATTGAGCCGCGCGCCGTGGCACACCGGACACTCCGCGCTCACTTGGAAGGTCGTCAGCCGCGCGCGGAACCCATCGCTGCGCGTCTCGCGCCAGCTCCGGTCGAGCAGGGCGAGCACGCCGGGAAAGGGCATGAGCTTGGGGTGCTTCATGCGCCGCAGCCGGAAGCTGAACAGCCGCTCCCCCGCCCCGTGCAGGAGAGCGTGGCGGACGTCGTCCGGAAGCTCGCGCCACGGCATTTCCGGATCGAACGGCAGCTGCTCGGCCAGCTGCTTGAGCATGGCGTTATTTTTGATGATGAGGTTCTTCCCGCCGATCCGCCACGGTTTGAGCGCGCCGCCGCGGACGGATTTTTCAGGATCCGGCACCACCAGGTCCGCGCTGAAGGTCATCTGGCGCCCGAGCCCGCCGCAAGCGGGGCAGGCGCCTTCCTGGTGGTTGAAGGAGAAATGCCGCGGCGTGAGGCGGTCGTACACCTCTCCGCACACCGCGCAGCTCAGGCTCTGGCTGAGCGCGACCTCCCGCCACGGCGCGTTGGGCGATTTCTGCGCGAGCACCAAGGCGCGGTCCTGGCCTTCGCGAAAGGCGAGTTCGAGCGAGTCGGCCAGGCGGCTGCGCTGTTCGGGCGCCGCCACCAGCCGGTCGATGACCACATCCACCGCCACTTCCCTGGCCCCGGCCGGCAGAAGACGGGGATCGTCGAGCGGCTTGAGCTCCCCGTCGATCCGCACGCGCTGGAAACCGCGCTGGCGCAGCGCCGCCATTTCATCGCGGAGCACGGCCGGCTTGGCGCGCATCCACGGCGCCAGCAGCACGATGCGCTCGCCCGGCGCTTCCCGCAATATGCGCGCCACGCAATCGTCCAGCGAACGCGGCTCGATGCGCCCGCCGTCCTTCGGGCAGAACTGCTCACCGCGGAGCGCCCACAGCAGCCGCGCGTAATCGGCGATCTCCGTCACCGTGGCCACCGTCGTGCGCGGCGACCCGCCCCCGGTGCGCTGCTCGATCGCCAGCACGGGCGACAGGCCGTGGATGAAATCGACGTCGGGCCGCTTGAGCTGCGCGAGCACCTGCCGCGCCTCCGTGGACAAGCTCTCCATGTATTTGCGGTACCCCTCCGCGTAAAGCGTATCGAAGACCAGCGACGACTTCCCGGAACCGCTTGGGCCGGTGATCACCACCAGTTTCCCTCGCGGCAGGCGCAGCTCGAGATTCTTCAAGTTGTGCTCCCGGGCACCCTTGATGTGGATGTGCGGCGCCGCCTCCATTGCGCCATCACGGCACAATTTAGCCCACAACGTCAAAGCGGGAATCGCCGTCCCGGGCTCCCGAATCCCGAACGCCGGCACCCGACCCCCGGGGCGGCATAATACCCCAGCTAAGACGCGCCATTAAGCCCGCTTACACGCCGCCGCTGCCGGTTTTAAGACTTGCCGTTATAGGGGGAACACCCCTTCATCTCGCGTCGCTCGATTGTGACGTCGGGTTACCCAGACCCCAACCCCTGAAACCTCCCTGCGCGGAGGTTTTGTTCGTCTCTACACCCAGCTATGAAACCTCCTCATGCTCTTTCCGCGCGCGTTCACCGGTCGTGCGGAGTCGCCCTGATGTTGGCTGCGCTCGTGTTCTTGGTGGGTGGCCCGGCTGCCCGAGCCTTCACCTTCACTGCCGGCCAGGTGCAAGGCAGTTTCGATACGACTCTCTCAATCGGTACCCTCTACCGTTTGCAGAACCCCGATCCGGCCCTGTACGGCACCAGCAATACGTTTAGCGGCATTCCGGGCTCGGCCAATTCCGTCAACGGCGACGATGGCAACCTGAATTACCCCCAAGGGGTCGCGTCAGTCCTCGCCAAGGCCACGCACGACCTCGAACTCAAATGGCGCAACTGGGGCGCGTTCGTGCGCGGCTACTACTTCTACGATTTCCGCAACAACGACCCCGACAAGCCGCACACCAACCTCTCGAAGCTCGCCCGTGAGCGGGTGGGCGCCGACGCGGTGCTCCTCGACAATTACCTCACCGGCAAGTTCGAGCTCGGCGGGATGCCCACGACGGTCCGCTTGGGCCGGCAGGTCCTGAGCTGGGGCGAGAGCACGTTCATCCCCAACGGCATCAACGTGATCAACCCGATCGACGTTTCGCGCCTGCGCACGCCCGGGTCCGAGCTGCGCGAAGCGCTGCTGCCGGTCTACGCCTGGGACACGTCCATCGCGCTGACCGACAAGCTTTCGCTCGAGGCGGTCTGGCTGCTGGAGTTCCGCCGCACGGAGATCGATCCGGACGGCACTTATTTCAGCACGAACGACTTCGCCAGCCGCGGCGGCAACAAGGTCATGCTCGGCTTTGGCGCCCTCTCCGATCAGCAATCGCTGGGCGCGATTCCGCGCGGTCTCGACCGCGAACACGGCAACTTCGGCCAGTGGGGTTTGGCGATGCGCTACATGGCGACCAATCTCGGCAACACCGAATTTGGCCTGTATTACCTCAAATACAGCAGCCGCCTTCCCCTGATCAGTGCGGTCACGCCCTCCACACCCGTGGCCCCGTTTGTCCCGGGCGCCCTCGCCTCGTTGCTGATCCAGAATGGCGCCGCGACGGCGGCCACGGCGCCCACGATCGCGACGCAGCTGCTGACGCTCTACGCGACCAATCCGAGCCTGCTCAGCGCCGGGCAGCAGGCATTGATCGCGGGCGCCCAGAAGATCGGGTTCCTCAATGCCGCGGCCACCGGCAGCTACTTCATCGAGTACCCCGAAGGGATTGACCTGATCGGGGCCAGCTTCAATACCGACCTCGGCAATACGGGAGTCGCGCTCCAAGGCGAGGTCTCCTACAAACGGAACGTTCCGTTGCAGGTGGACGACGTCGAGCTCCTGTTCGCGACCCTGTCGTCGCTTAACCCGACCTACGGCGTCTACAACCAGATCGGCAACTTCTACAA
>DATIWI010000182.1:0-18973 GCA_035519475.1 Opitutaceae bacterium | reverse complement strand
CAAGACGCCCCACACGCGCCGCGCGCAGGCGATCACCTGGAAGGTGTGGGAGGACAACGAATGCTATGATCCCGCCTGCCTGCAGAGCGTCTGGTGCCGGATCCTGGAAGAGGCGGGGCAGCCGGTGCTCAGCATGAATGTCCGCTTCCGGTCCAATGACGCCTACAAGGCGGCGTTCATGAACATTTTCGCGCTGGTGCAGCTCCAACAGCGCATCGCCGCGCGGATCTCGGAGCTCAGCGGCCGGAGCGTCGCGGTGGGGCGCTACGTGCACATGGTGGACAGCTACCACCTTTACGGCTCGTACTTCCGGGAGTTTGAGCGCCGATTCCTGGGGATGCTGCAGAAGCGCAGCTTTGAGCAGCGCACCATGCACTACGCCGATGTCCGGGACATGATGGAGGAGGCGCGGCCGGCGATTCTCGAGAAAGCGCGGACGATGGGGCAGGCGTGAGCGTGCGGCGCGATCGATAGCCAATGGCCGATAGCCGATGGCAGATCGCCAATAGCCAATTGCAGATGACCGATCGCCGACCGGCGATAGACAGTCGCCGATGGCCAATCGCCGCTGCCCAGCGTCGATGACGAATTCGCCGGATCAACGATCCGCTATTGAATACTCCCAGCCGCGCCGCGCGCGCGACGCGCCTCCGGAGAGTCATAGAGTGGATGATCCGGAGACAGGCTGAGAAGGAACCGGTCCCGAAACTCTTCGCGCGCGGCATCCGCCTGCCGAGCCCGCCGGCCCTGCGGCGTGAGGTGGCGCTTACCCTGCACCGGTGAGCCTTCGATTGAGCCGGTCCAGGCCGTCAACTGCCGGGCGCAGGACTCGGCCGTCGCGCGGATTCGCCCGAGCGCGTCCCTGAATCGCCTGAGTTTCGGGCGAGAACTCACCACCGCCAGCATCGAGCGCACCTCGCCGGCGGAGCCGCGCGCGATGGCGAGAAAGCTGAGAAGCTCGTTGGTGGTGACGCGTTCAAATCCTTCCGCGATGTTGTTCGAGACCGAGAGCGCCGCGCGATCGAGCTGATTGCGAAAGCCGGAAGAGAGCGGCAAGTCGGGCGTCTCGAGGAGGTCGAGCACGAGGTTGTAGAGGCCAGCGGCCTCCTGCCAGACGGGCAGTTCCTCAAAATGCCGATAGGCGGGCATGGAGCGAGTATGCTGAAGATGCGGATATTCGCCAAACAAGAAAAATCACTGAGACGGATTGGAGAACGATGAGGTGATAGGCGATAGCCAATGGAGGGTGCCGAGATTTGAAGGCGAAGTCGCGGCCCGGCGCATGGCCGGGCGCGATTCTCCGGACGCCGAGGCGAAGAGCCGGCACGCCAGGAACAACACTCGCCGCCCAGCATCCCGCGCGGGCAGTTCAGATCTCCTCGATCCGGACGCACGCGGCCTCGCGACCATCGGCCAGGGCCGTCAGCGGCGGGACGGAATGTCGGCACTTATCCTGCGCGAACGGGCAGCGGGGGTGGAAGGCGCAGCCGGCGGGCGGATGGAGCGGGGAGGGCGGGTCGCCCGGCAGCACGATGCGCTGGCGGGCGCGTTCGGCGTCAGGGTCGGGCGTCGGAATCGCGCTGACCAGCGCCCGGGTGTAGGGATGACGCGGCCGCTCGATCACGTCCGCGGCGCGGCCGAGTTCGACGATTCTGCCGAGATACATGACCGCCACGCGGTCGGAGATGTGCTTCACCACCGAGAGGTCGTGGGCGATGAACAGGAGGCTGAGGTGCATCTCGCGCACGAGCCGCGCCAGCAGATTGAGAATCTGGGCCTGCACGGAGACGTCCAGCGCGGAGACCGGCTCGTCGGCGATGACCAGCCGCGGTCGCAGAGCGAGGGCGCGCGCCACGGCGATCCGCTGGCGCTGACCGCCGGAGAATTCGTGCGGGTATTTGTTGGCGAAGCGCGGCGCGAGGCCGACAAGCTCCATGAGCCCGGCCACGCGCCCCGGCACCTCGGCGCGGGCGCAGACGCGGTGCACGAGCATAGGTTCGGCCAGCGCGGCGAAGACCGTCATCCGCGGGTTGAGCGAGGCATAGGGGTCCTGAAAGACCATCTGCGCGCCGCGCCGCGCCTCCCGCCAGGCGGCGGGACCGGCCGCCGTGAGGTTCCGCCCCTCGAGCACCACGACGCCCGCGGTGGCCGGCACCAGCCCCAGGATGGTGCGCGCGAGCGTCGACTTGCCGCAGCCCGATTCACCGACCAAGCCGAGCACCTCGCCGCGTTGCACGGCGAGGCTAACGCCGTCGACCGCCTTGACCGTGCCGGCCCCGTGTCGGACGACAAAGCCGCGGCGGACCGGGAAGTGGGTCTGGAGGTTTTTTAACTCGAGGATCGGGTCAGGCATGATTTCACTCCACAGGAGGCCGCGGAGATCGCTGAGCGTCTGGGCAATTTGGTATTCATGCTCTGCTCTCTCTGCGAGCTTCTGTGGCAAGTCTAGATCTCGCCGGCCTGGACACGCAGACAGGCCGAAGCATGGCGGGGCGCGATCTCCCGCAGCGCGGGATCCTCGGCCCGACACCGCGCGGTTGCGGCGACGCAGCGCGGCGCGAAAGCGCAGCCGGGAGGCAGCCGCGAGAGATCGGGCGGCAGCCCCGGGATGGTGAAGAGCTCCGCGCCCTTGGCCTGCAAGGAGGGAATCGAGCGCTGCAGCGCCTGGGTGTACGGGTGGCGGGGCTGCTGGAAGACCGCGCGGAGGTCGCCGGACTCGACCAGGCGGCCGGCGTACATCACGAGGACGCGGTCGCAGAGGCCGGCGACCACCCCCAGATCGTGCGTGATGAAAATGACCGCCATCCCGGTCTCGCGCTGGAGGCGGCGGATGAGCTCGAGGATCTGGGCTTGCACGGTGACATCGAGCGCCGTGGTGGGTTCGTCGGCGATGAGAAGTTCGGGGCGCGTGATGAGGGCCATGGCGATCATGACGCGCTGGCGCATGCCGCCGGAGAATTCATGCGGATAATGATCGATTCGCGCGGCGGCGTCGTTGAGGCCGACGGCCTCCAGCATGGCGAGGGCGCGGCGCCGGGCGGCGGCCCGGGACGCGTTCTCGTGGATGAGGAGAGGTTCGATCAACTGCTCCGAAACCCGCAGGTACGGATTAAGCGAGGTCATCGGATCCTGGAAAATCATGGCGATGCGCTTGCCGCGGAGGGAGCGCGCGACCGCGGCCGGGCAGCGCAGCAGATCGATGCCGCCAAAGATCGCAGACCCGCTTTCGATCCGTCCCGGCGGCTGCGGCACGAGTCCCATGATGGAGTAGCACGCCACAGATTTGCCGGAGCCGGATTCGCCCACGATCCCCACGGTTTCTCCCTGCTCGACGGCGAAGCTGATGCCATCGACCGCCCGGTGAACGCCGCTGCGGGTGTGGAAATAGGTCCGGAGGTCGTTGACGGCAAGGAGCGGCACAGGCGAAGGCGGATTTCGGATACCGGATACCGGGAATCAGGGCGAGACTGCGGCGAAGGTCACGAGCAAGGCTGCATTAGTCGGGCGTGCTGAGCAGTTCGTCAACCGCGGCGAGGACCGCGTCGGGCGAGAGGTCGACGAGTTTGCCCCCGCCCGCGGGCGGGCAGCCGGGGGGCTGGAGGACGCGGACCGGCGACCGGAAGACCGGGGCGGTGCGCACCGGATTGGTCGGACCGAACAGCGCGAGCAGCGGGACGCCCACGGCGTTCGCCAGGTGCATGCCGCCCGTGTCGTTGGTGACGAGGAGACGGCATTCGCGCAGCCGCGCGGCAAAGGCGACCAGATCGGTGCGACCGGCCAGGTTCTCCACTGGCGTCCCGAGATCGCGGGCCACCGCGTCCGCCACGGGCTGGTCCTTGGCCGTGCCGAACAGGCGGAAGCGCAGGTGGGGATGCGCCGCCGAGGCCCGCGCGAGGAACGCGCGCCAATGGACGGTCGGCCAGCGCTTGGCCGGATCGTTTTCGGAGCCGCAGATGAGCCCGATGGTGACGAGTTCCGAGGTTGCCGGCGGCGAGCCCGGGGGCGGGAATGCCAACGGGGTGAAATCGGGCGGCGCGTTCAGGCCGAAATGGCGGAGGAACTGCTCCCAGAGTCCGAGCTGGTGCCGGCGCGTTTCGTCGAAATCGTCGGGCACGCGCCAGGCGTGGGTCAGCAACGGTCGCGGCCGTCCGCGGCGCACCACGCCGAAGCGCTGGCGGCAGCGGGTCAACCAGGCCTCGAGATCGCCGCGGATGGAATTGGTGAAGAGCAGATAGCAGTCGGGATAATCGTGGCGGAGGCGGCGAAAATGGAGGAATCGCGCGGGCCCGGGCGGCGGCAGCGGATGGACGCGATCGGCGACGCCGGCCTGTTCCAGCCAGGGGCAGAATTGGGGCCGGGCCTGGAGGGTGATCTCCGCGTCCGGACGCGAAACGCGGAGGGCGCGGAGCAGCGGGATCGCCATGACGACGTCGCCCAGCCAGTTGGGCAGGCGGATCCACAGGCGCGTCTGGCGGGGCAGGGTGGCGAGTCCGCGCCCGCGCAGATCGGCTTCCAGCAGGTTGCGCTTGGCTTCGAGGCGCAGGCGCCGCGCCGGGATGTCCTGGTTTCGCCAGCGGTCGTGCGCCCACAGCCACGAGGCGCAGGCATCATCGGAGGACCGGAGGTGGGCTTCGAGGTGGCGGTTGAGCGCCAGCGTCGCGTCCTCCGCAGCGCCGCCGCGGGCAATCCGGTGAGCATCAAGCTCGATGCGCCAGAAGGCGAGCCGGCGCGGATACAGGGCGTAGACGTCGGCGCGGAATCGCTCGGCCAGCAGGCCGGCCAGCTCGCTCGTCGAGCACACGCGGCCGAACAGGGTCGAGAGCGCGCCCTGGAGGCCGGCATTCTGGTCAACCAGGAGGCCGAGACACCCGTTGCGCCGCAGGATCTTCATCGCCTCCTGGAAGCCGGCCTTGCGCGAAAGCAGGCGCATGCCGAAGCGCTCGCGCGAGCGTTTCATCCAGGCGTCGGCCGCCGCGTTGTCCAGCGGCCGGAAAATCACCCCGAACTCGGGAAAAGGCGGGGGCACCGCGAGGGCCATGGCGGTCTCGGTTTCCCAGTAGCAGAGGTGCGCGGTGGCGAAAATGGTCGGGCGCGGCCCGGCGCCCGCGCCGGCGGCGTCACCGGCGCGATGCGCCGCCAGCGCCGCCGCCAGGGCCGGGGTGGCGCGAATCATGCCGCGCAGCCGCGCGGGCGGCAGGCACGGCAGGGCAAAGGACAGGAGGCCGGTCTCGATCAGGCGGCGGCAGCTCTCGCGGCCGATGGCGCGCTGCCAGCGGACCGGCCGGTCCGCGAAGGCGTGATGGAGATTGGACAGGACGAGGCGGCGGCGGCGGGGGAAGCCAAAATACAGCACGTCGCCCAGGGCCCCCGCCAGACCGCGGAGCAGGCCCTCCGGCAGGTGCGCCAGCGTCCAGCCCATGACCCTGAGAATGCGTTCAAGCATCGGGAGGCGGCGCCGCAAGATGGGCGGGGGCGGGGGGCGCGCAGATGACGCGGATTAACATTTGCCTTCGCTGGGAAACCCCATGAAACCTATGCGTCGCGCGGTTAAAAGCCTTTTCGGCGTCCCGCCATGACCAACCTCCTGATCATCAAACCCTCGTCCCTCGGCGACATCGTGCACGGCCTGCAGGTGGCGGCCTCGCTCAAGGCGCAGCGCCCCGAGCTCCGGATCGCCTGGATCGTGCGCGACATCTTCGAGGCGCTGGTGCGCACCTGCGAAGTGGTGGATCAGACCTACGTGTTCCAGCGAAGCGAGGGCGTGCGCGGCTTCTTCAAGCTGATGCGCGAGGTGCGGCAGACCAGTTTCGATTACGTGTTCGACATGCAGGGCCTCCTGCGCACGGGCCTGATGACGTGGCAGGCGCGGGCCGGCCGCAAGGTGGGGCGCAGCGACGCGCGGGAAGGCGCCACCTTCTTCTACCAGCAGAAGGTGCCCCTGCCCGCGGGCGCGCCGTGCCACGCGATCGACATCCTGCTGCAGTTCTGCCCCGTGCTGGGGGCGGAGCCCGTGCTGCGCGGCGAGCTGCACTTCCGCGAGGCGGCGGACCTCAACCTCGGCTTCGTCGACGGCCGGCGCGGGCAGAAGCCGATCCTGATCTTCCCGGACAGCCGGCGCGTGGAGAAGCGCTGGAACGGATTCCGCCAGCTGACCGACCTGCTGCTGCGCGACGGAACCGGGCGCAAGGTGATCTGGGCCGGCAACAACCTTTTCTCCTACCGCGACAACGCGCCCGAAGGCCAGTTTCTCAACCTCACGGGCAACACCAGTCTCGTGTCGCTGGCGGCGCTCATCCGGCGGGCCGAGTGGGTGATCTGCAACGACAGCGGCCCGCTGCATCTCGCCGCCGCCCTCGGCGTGAAGACGCTCGGGCTCTTCGGCCCAACCGACCCCCGCCTGTTCGGGCCGTATCCGCTGAACAGCCCGACCAACCACGTCGTGCAGGCGCCGGTGGGCGACCTGCGCCTGCTCAGCGCCCGGGATGTCTACGCGCGGTTCGCCCGGCTCGACGCGATCAGCCACGGGCAGACGCCCCCAGGCTCCGGCCCACCCTGGCCGCGCCGGACGCCCTCGTGAGCGCGCGCAGCGGCCGGAAGGGTTGAGCCCGGGCTGACGGAGCCGGCTGACCGGAGATTCCCGCGATGCGATTGGGTGTCCGAGCACACGACTTTGGCAGGCTGCCCGCCGATGAGCTCGCCGCGCGCATTGCCGGCGCCGGCTTCCGCTGCGTCCAGCTGGCGCCGCCGAAGGCGCTCGCCGGATTCGACGCGGCGGGCGGCGGGCTCAACGCGGCGCTGGCCCGTGAGGTGAAGGCGGCATTCGCGCGGGCGGGCATCGAGATTGCGGTCCTGGGCTGCTACATCAATCCGGTGGACCCCGACGCGGCGCAGCGCGGCCGGCAACTCGAGCGGTTCAAGGAATACCTTCGTTGCGCGCGGGAATTCGGGTGCCGCATCGTCGGCACCGAGACCGGCTCGCTGCAGGCCGATTTCTCCTTTCATCCGGGCAATCGCGGAGAAGACGCCTTTCAAGTGCTGGTCGGCAGCGTGCGCGAGCTCGTGCGCGAAGCGGAACGCTGCGACGCCGTCGTGGGCATCGAGGGGGTCGAGCGCTACGTCATCTCCGATGCCCGGCGGATGCGACGCCTCATTGACGCGATCGAGTCCCCGCACCTCCAGGTGATCTTCGATCCGGTGAACCTTCTCTCCGCGGCGAACTGCGCGCGGCAGGATGACATCATCAGGGAGAGCTTCGACCTGTGCGGCGATCGGATCGCAATCCTGCATGCCAAGGATTTCGTGGTGGAAGCCGGCGTCCTGCGCTCGGTGCCGGCTGGCCGCGGCAAACTGAACTACGGGCTGGTGGCGGAGCTCTGCCGGGCACGGACGCCCGCCATCGACATTCTCATGGAGGACACGGAGCCCGCGACCGTCGCGGACGGCGTGCAGTTCCTGCGGCGCGCGTTCGCCATCTGAGCGCGGCGCGGGAGCCGCACCGCCCAGTGGGGGCGAAACGAGGGCCGGGCGGAATCGTCAGGCGGCCAGATGCTTGATCAGCTTGAGCATCTCGACGCCGGCAAGAAGCACGATGCCGATGCCGTGGGTGTCGTTCAGATTCCAGAGCAGCTCCTTCTTGTAATACTCCGGGGTGAAGGAGAATTCGGAGCCGCGGCACACGCCGTGCACGTTGCCACCCTTGTCGATGGATATCCGGTTGAGCGCCTCCCACGCCCGGAAGGTGGACTGGACATACGCCTCGGGCTGCTTCAGCCAGCCGTAGTGGATGCCCCGGGCAAAGGCGTAGATGAACATCGAGGTGCAGGACGTCTCCGGATAGGAATCTGGGGCGTTGAGGACCTGATGCCACATGCCGGCGTCATCCTGGAGGGCGAGGTAGCCTTCGCACAGCTCGCGAAACATCGCCAGGAGGGCGGGACGCTGCTCGTGCTTTTCGGGCAGCACGGCCAGGAGCTCGGAGAGCGAGAAGATCGCCCAGCCGTTGCCGCGGCCCCACGGCACGCCCGTGGCCATCTGCCGTTTGAAATCATACACGTGGGACAGAATCTTCAGCTCCGGGATGAACAGACGCTCCTTGAAGCCGAGGAATTGCCGGGCGGCATCGTCGATATACCTCCGTTCGCCCGTGAGCTGGTAGTAGCGGCAGAGGAAGGGCACGCTCATGTACAAATCGTCAACCCACATCGTGTTCTCGTGGAAGACGTGCATGAGGTTCTTGCGGAAGAACGTCCCGTCCGGCAAACGCACCTGCCGGTTGGAGATGTAATCGGCGACAAAATCGGCGATGTCGCGCGCGCCGCGAATCTCGAAATGGCTCGCCGCCTCAAGCAGGACGGAGCCGAACGAGCCGCAGTCGTCCAAGCTGTCGATGCTGGCCAGCAAGTGGTGCACCGCGGTGGCACCCCCGTACTGCTCCTTGTCCCAGAGGGCGTAGCGGAAAGTGTCGCAGCAATATTGGATGTGATTCACCACATATTGCTGGATTTCCTTCGAACCGATGGCCTTCGCGCTGTGCAGCAGACCGTAAAGGGTGACTCCCAGCGGATAGTTCCAACGGCCATAGAGCGGGTTCTCGTTGTAGGGCCGGACCCAGGTGTCGGGCAGATCGAGCCGCCAGTAAGTCTCGCCCGCCAGACCGGACGTGGTCCGGTGCAGGTCGCGGAGTTTGACCGGATCCACCTTGGCGGATGCCGCCAACGGTCCCAGGTAGATCCAAACCTGGGAGGATCCCACCACCCGGCAGGGATTGGAGAAACGCAGCGCCTTGCCGCCGCGATGGAGCGACAGCTCGAAGCCCCAATCCGAATCCTTGCAGCTCGACTTGACCATGATGTCGTGCTGGCCAAACGGCACCTTGATCGTGGCGGACACGACCCCCGAACCCGCCGCGCGATGGACCTCCTCGTCGCCGATGTAGACGGTAATGGGCCCGGCGTGGCGACCGCGAAGCGTGTACTCAGCCGTCCCGGCGCACGGGAAGAACGCGGTGCTCCAGCCGACGGCCGCGGCGTCGGGAACCAAGCCATAGAGGCGCTGCAGCTGCCCCATCTTCAACCGGGCTTTGTCCCACGCCGGATCGGGATACCATTTGATGCCGGTGTCCTTTTCGCTCGCGCCCGGCTCCGGCAGGGCGGCGAGTTCCTCCGACATGGGTCCGGTGAAGATCCAGCCCTCCTGCCCCTCCCGCTCCTCGGTGGGCATCAGGAAGTAGTACGGCAGCTTGCCGAGCCAGGTGCCGAATTTGCCGCCAAAGCCCGCGCGCGTCTTCTTGAAGCGGATGACGAGGTGATTCCATCCGGCCTTGAGCGCGATGGTGACCGAGTGGCGCGCGTCGCTGTGGCGCTCCTCGAAGATGCCCGACTTGAAGATGCATTGCCCGTTGCAGTAGATGGCGATCGGCCCATAGCAGCTGACGTCGAATCGCAGCTCCGTGCCGTTGTCGCTCCAGTACTTCGCCCACGCGTAGACGAACTGCTCGACGGTTGCGTGTGGAAAGACCTGGTTGAAATCCACGTGGTAGCGGTAGTCCCGGTTGCGCAGGATGCCGCGCTTGCTGTAGGCGCGGTAGGTCGGGGGATGCGGCGGGTTGCAGCCCACATAGCGCCGGGCGACGGCCTCGAGGGTTTGGGCGACCTGCAGGCCCGTTTGCCTGAACATGCAGTGATGGTCTTCGAAATAAAAGCCCATGAAGGTGCGGGGGATTTTTCGTTGAAGCGGTGGAAGCGATCGCGGCGCAGCGAGACACCGCCAAGCCCGGCTCAATGCGGCCAACGGGGCGCGGCGGGAAACAAGCGTGGGGGGCGGGGTGCTCTGGGAAGAGGATGATGCACAACGGCGTCCGGCCGCTTTGTCGTCCGGCGCACGTCGTTTCTGCATGCCGGGGACATGCGAGACAACAAGGAGGCCATCTGACTGTAAGATGGGACCGGCCAGGCGGAGCGGCGGCGCGGATTTGTCGTGGTGTCGCGCCTGCCGCTTGATACAAGCTCGCGGTATTGTCCGCCGAAGGTGAACCATTTCGGTCTCCCAATCGACTTATTGGTATGAAGACGCGTGTGCCCTGAGATCGGCGCTGACCCCATGGACGAGGAAATTCACCGGTTGGAGCAACTGTACCATGAACTGGGGCCCGCCCTCCTGGGCTATTTCCGCCGACAGCCGGCGCTCGCGCCCGCCGCCGAGGATCTGCTGCATGACACCTTTGTTCGTGCGCTGTTGCGGATCGATCGGATGCAGACAGCGGTCTCTCCTCGCGGCTACCTGTTCGGCATCGCCCGGCACGTGGGCCTCGACGCCCTCCGCCGGATGCGATTCGGGGCCGAAGCCGCCGCGGAGGCGCCCGCCGCGGATGCACCGGTGGATGACCGCCTCGAAGCGATGCGCCTGGCGATCGCCGAGCTTCCAGAGGCGCCGCGCGAGGCTTTGCTCCTCAAACTCGACCACGACCTGTCGTACGCCGAAATCGCCGAAGTGCTGGCGATCCCGACGGGCACCGTGCGATCGCGCCTGCACCACGCGGTGCTCCGCCTTCGGCAGACGCTCAACCCGGATTGATTCGCCATGAAACCTGAAACGCTCGAGGCCCTTCTGATCGACCGCGCGATGGGAGAACTTCCGGCCGAAGTCGCGGAACTTCTGGACGCGCATCTGATCGGTCATCCGGAAGCGGCGCTGCAGGCCGGGAGGGTGGCGACCACGCTGCAGCTTGCTCGTCAAGCGGTGGCGGTCGCGGAGGAACAGCCCCGGCGCTCCCCTCCGGTGGCATCGATGCGGCAGGCGCAAGCCAGGCAGCGGCGCTGGTCGCTCGCGTGGGGGTTCGCCCGGCTGGCGGCGTGCGCGGTGTTCGGCCTGGCCGTGGGCTGGTATGGACACGCCCGTCGCCCGTCGCCGATAATCGTCGCCGCTTCGCAGCGTGAATCGACGAGCGACACAATGGGTTTCTGGTCCCAGTCCAGCTTGGTGGCGACCCTCCGGGAACGGCAGTTGGCGGAAAGCCGCGCTTTCACACCGTACCGACTGCGCTGGGAGTCGCCGGTGAAAATGCCGCGTATTGAGGAGGATTTATGAAGAGTGTGCCTGTCCGTGGATTGGGGCGAATGTCGGCCGCGCTCGCGGCCTTGGGGACGATCCTGCTCCTCGCAGGATGCCTGGAGAAGCACCTGGTATGGTCGCCCGACGGCCGCCGGGCCGCAGTGATTGCGAAAGATGGGCTCCATTTTTGCGATCCGGAGGGGAACCTGACGCCGCTGCTGCTGCCCGAGGTGACCCAGGCCGCCTGGCTGGGGGACTCGGAACGACTCGTCCTGGTTCGCGCCCGGCAGGTTGGCGATTGGCCGACCATCGTGCGGGCGGCCGGCGAGGAACGCGCGGCGGCGTGGGCTGCGCAGGCCGAAGCCATCTGGCAGCAGCTGACAGCCGGCGGCAAGTGGGGCGATCTGACAAAGGAGGATGGAAAGGACAAAACCGCCGCCCTCCTGAAAATCCTGCTGCGGGATCGGCACGGGGAGGCCCTGCGGGCGAAGCTGAGCGCCGGCGACTGGGATGAACTCGCCTCCAAACGAGTCGAGCTGAACGAGCTCGTCATGGCGCGCATCGCCGGCGGGCAAGTCGAAGCCGGCGCCGTGCTCCACGCCGGGCTCGAGAAGATCGAGGACGTTCGCGTGGCGCCGGGCGGCCGGGCGGTCGCGTTTACGACGGATATCGCCCTGGGTAACGACGATGAATGCCGCCTCTGGGTCGCGCCGGTGGGCGGCCCTACGGCCGCGTCGGCGGCGGAGCACACCAATCTCTTTCCCGATTGGACCGCGGACGGGCGTTCGCTGGTCTATCTGCAGGCGGCGGGCAGCGGTCTGAAGAAGGACGATCTGCGCCTCGCCACCCTGGTGCGGCATGAAGTGATCGACGGGGGTGGGCAGCTCAAGATCGCCGAGAAGCCGGAGGAGCTGGCAGGATTGATGTTCTCGAACAACACCCGAGTCCGCTGTCTGCGCGACGGACGAATTTTGTTCAACGCCGTGGAGTTCAGTCTTCCTATCGCCACGAGGGACGCCGACGTGGAGCGGGAGAAGCTCTTTGCATGGGATCCGGCGCGGCAATCCACGCTCGCGCGCATGATCCCCCGCCAGGAACAGGAGAAGCTGCCAAAGAACCTGATGTTTTTTGAGGTGAGCCCCGACGAAACCCGGCTCTTGGTCGGCGGCGTCGATGGTGAAGTCGGCGTTCTCACGCTTGCGACCGGGGACGTCGAGGAACTGCAGAAGGCCGGAGACTACAATCTGATGGCGGCACCGGTCTGGAGGAATGCGGAGGAAGTCACCTTTGCCCGGCGCAATCCTCCGGCGGACGCGAAGAATCCCGAGCGCAAGGCCGAGGTCGTCCGGCGAAAGGTCGTCATGCAGTCCGGCGACCAGGAAACCGTGCTGAGCCGCGGCTGGACGCGCGAGACGCTGGAAAGCGTCTTCAGTCCGGGAGAAAAAAAATAGCGCTTCGGCGCCAGCGGCCGACGCGCCGGGCCCAGGCAGAGTCGCGCCCGCTGGCCCGGCCGGCTCGCAACTTCGCTCTTTATTCCTCGGGCCGCGCCGCCACACTGGCGCCGCTATGCTCGATCCGAAAATCCTCCGCGATTCGCCGGATGTGGTGCGGGCCGCCGCGGCCAAGAAACATCTCGAAGTGGATGTCGACGGCGCGGTGGCGATCGACCGGGCGTGGCGCGCGCAGCTCAACGAGGTCGAAGCGCTCCGGGCGCGGCAGAAAGCGGCCAACGCGTCGACGGCGGCGCTGAAGAAGGGTTCGCCCGAGTTCGTGGCGAAGGTGCAGGAGATGAAAGGCCTGGCCGGAGAATTGCGGGAGAAGGAGGCGCGGCTGGGCGAGACGGAGAGCCGGTGGCGCGCGGCGATGCTGACGCTCCCCAACCTCCCCCATGCCAGCGTGCCGGAGGGCCGGACCGCCGAGGAGAATGTCGTCCACGCCACGCATGGATCCGTGGCGGCGGTCTCCGCCCACGCGCGGCCGCACTGGGAGATCGCGGGGTTCGACCGCTGGTTTGATTTCGCGCGGGGCGCGAAGGTCACCGGAGCGGGTTTTCCCTTCTTCCTGGGCGAGGGCGCGCGGCTGGTCCGCGCGCTGGTCCAGTTCTTCCTCCAGGAAGCCGGCCGGGCCGGTTATGAGGAGGTGTCGCCGCCGATTCTCGTCAATGCCGCGAGCGCCACCGCCGTGGGCCAGCTGCCCGACAAGGAGGGGCAGATGTACCAGACCGTCGAGGATCAGCTGTATCTCGTCCCGACCGCCGAGACGCCGCTGACGAATTTCTTTCGCGACGAGATCCTCGAGGAAGCCGCGCTGCCGGTCTGCCGCTGCGCCTACACGCCCTGTTTCCGGCGCGAGGCGGGGAGCTATGGCAAGGACGTGCGGGGGCTCAACCGCGTGCATCAGTTTGACAAGGTCGAGCTGCTGAAATGGGTGCATCCCGCGCACAGCTACGACGAACTCGAAAGCCTGCGCGCGCACGCGGAGAGCCTCCTGCATCAACTAGAGTTACCCTATCGCGTGCTGCTCATGTGCGGCGGCGAAACGGGCTTCGCGCAGGCGAAGAAATACGATCTTGAGGTCTGGGCGGGCGGGCAGAAGCGCTGGCTGGAGGTGTCGAGCTGTTCGAACTTCGAGGCGTTTCAGGCCCGGCGCGCCCAAATCCGCTACCGGGCGCGCGAGACCGGCAAGCCCGAACTGGTGCATACGCTCAACGGCTCGGGGCTTGCCGTGCCGCGCACCCTGGCGGCGTTGCTCGAGAACAATCTGCAGGCCGACGGCCGCGTGCGGCTCCCGCCGGTGCTGGCCGCGCAGGTCGGGAAGGAATTCCTCAGCTTCAATTGATCGGAAGCTCCGGACCCGCCGGCGAAGCGGGGCAGCCGCCTCCGCCCCGGGGTCGGAACTCCGGCGGACCCTCCGCTCCACCCGCGATGAAAACGGCAAAGGACAGTGTCTGGCGGCGGCGGGCGGCACGGCTGGCGGCAGTCGTGCCCCGGGAGCGCCTGCATCCCGCGGTGCTGGCGTGGGCGAGGAGCCGCCGCGCCGCTGCGCGCGGCGGGTGGGCCGTGGCCTTGTCGGGAGGAGCGGATTCCCTCGGCCTGCTGCTTCTGTTATGGGCGCACTGGCCGGAGCGCCGCCGGCAACTGCTGGCCCTGCATTTCAATCATCGGCTGCGCGGACGGGCGGCCGACGCGGACGAACGCTTCTGCCGGCGGGTGTGTCGTGCGCTCGGGGTGCGGGCGCGGATCGGCCGCTGGCGGCGGCGACGGCGCGGGGCGAGCGAGGACGAGGCCCGGACGGCGCGATTTGCCTTTTTCGACCGGGCCATGCGGCGGGCGCGGCTGCGGGCGCTCTGGCTGGGTCATCACCAGAATGATATTGCCGAGACAATGCTGATGCGGCTGGCCCGTGGCAGCGGCACGGGGGGTCTGGCGGCGCCACGGCCGGTGCAATCCGTGGCCGGCCGCGTGCATCTGCGGCCGCTGCTGACGCTGCCGAAGGCGGCGATCATTGCCGGTCTGAAGGCCGCGGGCGCCGCCTGGCGCGAGGATTGCAGCAATGCCGGGGGCGGCCATTTTCGAAACCGCATCCGGCGCCGGGTGCTGCCCGCCTGGCAGAGGGCGGCCGGCCGCGATGCGGTGGCCGGGGCAGCTCTGGCGCGCGAACTGCTGGAGGAGGATGATGCGGCGCTGGAGACCTGGGTGGACTCGCTCCGACCCTTCCGGGCGGGACGATCGCTGGATCTGACGCGTCTGGTGAACCAGCCGCGGGCGCTCCTGCGCCGGGCCTTGCGCCGCTGGCTGGTGGCTCAACCGCTGGCGGGGGAGCTCTCGCGTCAGGGCTTCGAGGATCTGCTGGCCGCAGCTGCCGCGGGAAGGCCGACCCGGCGCAGCCTCGGCCGCCGCGGTTTCGCGGTCCTCCGTGGAGGCAGATTGCGTTTTGAGTCAGGCGATCAGGAGAAGGAATAAGGGCCGGAACTGGGGTAAATACTCCAGCATGCGCGTTTTAAACCAAGCGCTTCAATTGACTTCTCTCCCGGGAACCTCCAGTCTATTGCACTAGTCAAAACCTCTGCATGCCGGGAAACGACAACAAGGCGAAACGGCGCCCCCTCAAGAATCTGCCCCCTGACCGATTCCAGCCGAAGGTGTGGCTGATCTGGCTCGCGATCTTTGCCGTCCTGATCCTGGTGCTGAAGTTCAATCCCGGCCGCATCAGCTCGCCCGCGACGCTGAAGATTCAGGAGGTCGTGGATTATGCCGCGGCCAATCGGATCGCGAAAGGCGACATCCGTCCGGATCCCTCTGGCGGCCGCGACTGGTCGGTGATTACCGGCGAGATGAAGGAACCCATTCTGGTAAGCGACAGCGGCAAGACGACCTCCTTCCGCGCGTCGGGGCGCCTGACCGACGCCAACATGGAAACCCTCCAGAAGACCAAGGTATTCACGGAGGTCTCCGCCACCAATTTCCTCACGCAGATCCTCACCAACACCCTGCCGTTCGTCATCATCATCGGGCTGGTGTATTTCTTTTTCGTCCGGCAACTCCGCCAGGCGGGGCGCGGCGCCCTGAATTTCGGGAAGAGCCGCGCCAAGTTGCTCACCCGCGATCGCGACAAGGTGACCTTCGCCGACGTGGCGGGCTGCGACGAGGCCAAGGAGGAGGTCTCGGAGGTTGTGGAATTCCTGAAGGACCCGAAGAAGTTCCAGAAGATCGGCGGACGGATTCCCAAGGGCGTTTTAATGGTCGGGCCGCCGGGCACCGGCAAGACCCTGCTGGCCAAAGCCATCGCCGGGGAGGCCGACGTGCCCTTCTTCTCCATCAGCGGCTCGGATTTCGTCGAGATGTTCGTGGGCGTCGGCGCCAGCCGCGTGCGCGACATGTTCGAGCAGGGGCGCAAGAACGCGCCGTGTCTCATCTTCATCGACGAGATCGACGCGGTGGGCCGCCAGCGGGGGGCCGGTTTGGGTGGCGGCAACGACGAGCGCGAGCAGACACTGAACTCCATGCTGGCGGAAATGGACGGCTTCGACACGACCGAGGGTGTCATCATCATTGCCGCGACCAACCGCCCGGATGTGCTCGACAGCGCGCTGCTGCGCCCGGGCCGATTTGACCGCCAGGTTTTCATCGACCTCCCCGACCTCGTCGGCCGCGAACAGATCTTGCGGGTGCACGCGCGCAAGCTGGCCATTGCCGAGGACGTCGACCTGAGCATCGTCGCCCGCGGCACACCCGGGCTCTCGGGCGCCGAACTGGCGAACCTGCTCAACGAAGCCGCCCTCCTGGCGGCGCGAAGGAACAAGAAGCGGGTCGATATGCACGACATCGAGGACGCCCGCGAAAAGGTCCAGTTCGGCCGGGAGCGCCGGCGCATCATGGACGACGAGGACAAGAAGATCGTCGCCTACCATGAGGCGGGGCACGCGCTGGTCGGCGCCGTGGTCGACGACGGCGACCTGCCCGTCCACAAGGTCACGATCATCCCCCGCGGCCGGGCGCTCGGCAGCACGATGTATATTCCGAAGAAGGACACCTACAACTACGCGAAGCGCCGCATGCTCGCGCGCCTCGCCACGCTGTACGGCGGCCGGATTGCCGAGGAGCTGGTGTTGGGCGACATCACGAGCGGCGCGTCAGGGGACATTCAGCAGGCCACCAAGCTGGCCCGCAGCATGGTGTGCGATTGGGGCATGAGCCCGCTGGGTCCGGTCGCCTATGGCGAGAACCATGACACCGTCTTCCTCGGCCGGGAGATCACGCGCAGCGAGAATTTCAGCGAGGAAACCGCACGGCTGATTGACGTGGAGATTCACAAGCTCATCGACGAGCAATACAGTCGCGCCAAGAGCATCGTCCTGGAGAAACGCCCCGCGCTCGACAAGATCGCGGAGGCGCTGCTGCAATACGAGACGATCGAGGGGAAGCACGTTCGCGAAATCCTCGAGTTCGGCGAGATCCGGTCGCCGGTTCTGCCGCCGATCATCGCGAAGCCGGGCGAGAATGCCGGCGCGAAGAAGGCGGCGGAGAAGGCGGCGCCCGACCGGCTGCCCGGCGATGCGCCGGCGCCGGCGCCTTCGCCGGCCTGACGGGTCGGGGAGACGGGCGGGAGGGGAGGGAGGGAGCAGGGGTCGCACCATCGGCGCGAAGGGACGGCGGGCGCGCGCCCACCGGACGGCTGACCCGCCCCGGGGAGCGAGGCGGGTGGTGGCGGGAGGCCGGGAAAATCCGTCTTGGATTGTGGCCGCCAAGCCGCCAATTTCACCGGAACGCCCGCATTATGAATATCTGCTGCATCGGTGCCGGTTACGTCGGGGGTACGACCATGGCGATCATCGCCCAGCGCTGCCCGCGCGTCGAGACCACGGTGGTCGACATGAACGCGGCCCGCATCGCCGCCTGGAATTCCGACCAGTTGCCGATCTACGAGCCGGGCCTCGCTGAGATCGTCCGGGAGGTGCGGGGGCGCAACCTGACGTTTTCCACGGACGTGGCCGGCGCGATCAAACAGGCCGAGATGATCTTCGTGTGCGTCAACACGCCGACCAAAACCTACGGGGTCGGCGCGGGCCGGGCCGCGGACCTGAGCTACGTCGAGTCGGTGGCCCGGGCCATCGCCGAGCATGCGAATGCGCCGAAGATCATCGTCGAGAAGTCAACCATTCCGGTGCGGACGGCGGAATCGATCTCGGCCATCCTCGCGGCCAACGCCCACGACATTCACTTCCAAGTGCTGTCGAATCCCGAGTTTTTGGCCGAAGGCACCGCGGTCGCCGACCTGCAGAATCCCGACCGCGTCCTCATCGGCGGCGAGCGCACTCCGGCGGGCGACGCGGCGGTGCACGCGCTGGCGGAGATTTATGCCGCGTGGGTGCCGCGCGAGCGGATCATTACCACGAGCCTGTGGTCGTCCGAGCTGTCCAAGCTCGTGGCGAACGCCTTCCTGGCCCAGCGCATTTCGTCCATCAATTCCATCTCGGCGGTCTGCGAGGCGACGGGTGCCGACGTCGACGAGGTGGCGCGGGTGATCGGCCGCGACAGCCGCATCGGGCCGAAGTTTCTGCAGGCCTCCGTCGGCTTCGGCGGCTCCTGCTTCCAAAAGGACATCCTGAACCTCGTCTACTTGTGCGAGCATTTCGGCCTGACCGAGGTGGCCGCCTACTGGGAACACGTGGTGCGGATGAACGATTACCAGAAGAAGCGATTCACCAACCGGATCGTGAAGGCGCTGTTCAATACCGTGGCGGACAAGAAGATCGCGGTGCTGGGGTTCGCCTTCAAGCGGAACACGAACGACGTGCGCGAATCGCCGGCCATCGCGGTGTGCCGCGACCTGCTGGCCGAGCACGCGCGCCTGGCCATCTACGATCCCAAGGTGAACGCGGAGGATATTCGGCGCGAGCTGCCCGCCGCGGAAGCGGCGCGGCTGACGATCGCCCGGACCCCCTACGACGCGTGCGACGGGGCGCACGCGATTGCGGTGCTGACGGAATGGGAGGAGTTCAAGACGCTCGATTTTGCGCGAATCCTGGCTTCGATGCCGAAGCCGGCCTTCATCTTCGATGGCCGGAACATTCTCGACTTGCCCAAGCTGCGGGCGCTCGGCTTCCAAGTCGCCGGGATCGGGAAGTGAGCCGGCGAGGGCAGGGCCGGCCCAGAACCGTGCGGGCGGCGGCGGGGGCCGCGGCCGTGAACAGCGTCAAGCACTGGGCCGGCGGCGGCGCCAGACGGTGAGGGTGCAGAGGCCAAGCAACGCCGCGCCGTAGACCGAGGGCTCCGGCACCGGCGTGATTTCGTTGTCGTACGACATCCACTTGGTGTCGCTGCTGCTGAAGCCCGTGAAGACGATCCGGCCGAGATTGGTCGTGCCCGGATTGGTCAGAGCGTAGAAGTAATCGACGGCGTTGGCCCAATTGGCGACCGTGAGC
>DATIWI010000181.1:0-9177 GCA_035519475.1 Opitutaceae bacterium | reverse complement strand
CACGGAGGCGGCCGCCGCGACGGCAGTCGTGGCGTTGTCGGCATTCGCCGTCTCGAGCGAGCCGCCTCCACCTCCGATCGAGGTTCGCATCGATCATCCGTTTCTGTTCGCCATTCAGCACGTTTCCTCCGGCACGTGTCTCTTCCTGGGGCGTCTGGTGGATCCGCGGTGAACCTCCGCAGTGTCGCCTCAAGTGAAACCCATGGCATCCCCGCCAATTCGTGCTGCCGGCCCCACGATCCACCGCGTCTTTCTCGGCGCAGTCGTGGCTCTGCCCGGCTTGCTTGCCCTCGCCGCCGCGCCGCCCAGCACCACCGCGCGGAAATATTACCGCGATGCCTCCAGTGCGGTGGAGGACAAGAATTACGAAGCCGCGTTGGGATTGCTCGAGAAGGCCGCCGCCCTGCGGCCCGACCACCCGCGCTACCTCGGCGCGCTCGCCCGGCTGCAGGCCCTGAACGAACGGCCGTTTGACGCCATCGCCACGCTGAGCCGGATGGCCCGCCTGGGCGTTTTCCTTGATCCGGAGCAAAACGAGGACTTCGCGCCGCTGCACGGCTACGCGGATTTCGCCGACGTGATCCAGCGCCTCCGCGCCAACCGCGAGCCGATGGGGGCGGGACAAGTCCTGTTCGAGTTGCCCGCAATGACCGGCATCATCGAGGGCGTCGCCTACCGCGCGGCGACCGGCGACTATTTCTTGGGCGACGCCCGCCACCACTGCGTCTGGATCCGCCGGCCCGACGGCGCCGTGCAGCGATTCTCGCCGGCCGCCGCCGGCCTGCTGGGCGTGTTCGGCCTCGCCGTCGATGAACCCCGCGTCAGCCTCTGGGCCGCGACCTCCGCCGTGCCGGAGATGGAAGGCTACGGCCGGGGGGACCGCAACCGCGCGGCCCTGGTGGAGTTCGCGCTCGCCGATGGCGCAATCCGCCGCGTGGCCACGGTTCCGGCGGACGGTGCCGGCCATGTGGTCGGCGACCTGGCGGTGGCGGCGAACGGCACGGTCTACGCAACCGACAGCATCGCGCCGGTGATCTGGCGGCTGCCGCCAGGGGCGCAGCAGCTGGAACGCTGGGTCGAGTCCGACCAGTTTCAGTCCCTGCAGGGAATCGCCAGCGCGCCGGACGGTGGGGCCCTACTCGTATCGGACTACGACAACGGTATGTTCCTCATCGAAACGCCGACGCGCTCGATCCGTCTCCTCGCCGCGCCTCCGGAAACCACGTTGGTGGGGATTGACGGGATCGCGGCCGCGCCGGACGGCTCCGTCGTCGCCGTGCAAAACGGCACCGAGCCCCGCCGGGTTGTGCGCCTGTGGTTGGACGCGGCCGGACGCGCCGTGACCAGAGTCGCGGTCCTCGAGCGCGGACACCCTGCCATGGCTGATCCCACGCTGGGCACGCTGGTGGGCGATCGGTTTGTGTTCGTCGGCAACGCCGGATGGGACCGATTTGCCGCCGGTGGGCCGCCCGACGCCTCCGCCCCGCGCGCGGTTCCGATCCTGGTCACGCGCCTGGCGCCGCCGGCGCGCGGTCCGTGAACGAATCGGCGGTCCCGGTTCCTCCCGGCGATGCGCCGGGCTGGCGAAGTCGGAGACCCAAGCCCCTCTTTCGACCCGAGCGCCGCAAGTCCAATCCAGTCACGCCATGAAGAAGCCCCTGTCCCTCGATCCCGCAGCCGCGTTTCCAGACGAAAAACGGAAGCCCACGGATGCAGATCTCCCAGGCGCGGTCGGCGCGGCGTATGCGCCTGTGCGGCGCGTGCTCGATCGCGTCCGCGCCGGGCACCCCGCGATCACCCCGGAGTGGAAGTTTTCTCCCCGGTCCGGCTGGCATCTGATCTACAGCCTGAAGCAGCGGCGGCTGTTCCATTTGGTGCCCAAGCGCGGGGATTTCCGGTTCTCCCTGCTGCTGGGAGACAAGGCCATCGCCGCGCTGAAGGCGGGCCCGCACGCTCAGGCGATGCCGGTTTTGCTGAAGGGCGCCAAACGTTATCCCGAGGGCACGGCATTTTCGTTCGACCGGGAAACGCTCGATCCCGCGCTGGCCGCCGCGCTGCTGGAAGCGAAAATCGCCCACTGACTGCATCGTCGGCCGCGCATCCCGCCTGGGCGCCGTCCGATTGCGGGCACCAGACTCCCTCCGCGCCCCCGCGACGCCACCTCCGGCTCGACTCCCTGGTGCCGCCCGGTTCCGCGAATGACGGCACCGTCCGTCCCCGGTAATATGTCAACTAATAGTTGACAAGTTGCCAGAGGCCATCCGACGAGCATGACAAGACTGCAGAGGCGCAGGCTTGCTGCGTCCCTTGCCGAGGGCGCGACTCAGCCGGCCGGCCGCCTCTTCGATACTGCGCGCTTGACTCCCTCTGACGCCGGGTTCCGCGAACAACGGTACGCCCGCCCAAACAACATGTCAGCTAACAGTTGACATTTTGTTCGGGGCGCCTGCGGGGTCGCCGCGCCGATCCGGTGCGGTCTCCCGCGGGCGCATTGGCCGCCGGCGGCGCCGGCGCGGCGTCGCTCAGATGTGCTTCGAGTCCGCTTCGTCCTTCTGCACGTAGCCGCTCGTCTGGCGCTGGTGGTTGACCAGGTTCTTCTTGAGGTAGGCCTGATAGACGTCGTCCGCACTCATGCCAAGCGCTTGGGCGAGCGACACAAGAAAATGAAAGAGGTCGACGACTTCGACCTTGGCGTTTTGTTCGTCAAACTTCTGGTACTTCGCCCACCATTTCCACGGCACGGAGTCGATCAGCTCCGCCGTCTCCTGCTGCAGCGCCCGCGTGTAGTTGAGAATCCACCGGGCCTTCTCCTCGTCGGTCGGAGGCGGCAGGTTCACCCCGATGCGGCGGTTCAGTTCATCCTGCAGGCGGAAGATCTCCTCGAACTTGTCCATGCGGCCTTTGCCTAGGCGGCGGCGGCCAGGGTGGCAAGCCCGGCGTACGGCGCGCGCAAGTCCCTTCGATCTAGGAGATTGAATGCGCCGCCGCCGGGCGTTTCCCCGGTGCCCGTGGTTTTGGAGTTGCCGGAGGTGTGGTTTTGGCCGATGGTTCGCCCTTCCTGGCAGGCGTTGAGCGCGCGACGCGCGTTCCCCCGTGCCTCTCCACCAACCTCAGGCTGCTCCCGGCAACGGTGAGCGCCGTTTCAAAAACAACACATAACATGTCAGATACAGAACCGTCCGGCGCCGCGACCCCGGCAGCCGAGACTGCGAACACACCAAGCCCACCGCCGAACCCAGTCAAAACCCCCAGCGCGTTCAGCAACAGCCGCGGCTCCGGCCTGGCCCGCGGCAAACGCCCGGTCAGTCCGCCCGCCCCAGCCGCCCCCACCGCTCCGGCGGCCGACTACAAGCCAACGGCGGTGTCGATCCTCACGGCCCCGTCCGAATACAAGAATCCGTTCGCTCCCCCGGTACCGGCCGCCACCCCGGTGGCGGCCGGTTCGCCCGAGGCCGCCGCGCCCGCCCCGGCGCCTGCGCCGGCGGCCGCGGTGCCGGTCCCTGAAATCCCGGAGACGCCCGCGGCTCCCGCCGCTGAAACCCCTCCGGGCAAGGTCGAGGCGGCTCCATCCCTCCCTCTCGAGGCGGAGTCGAAACCCGAGCTGAACATCCTCCCTCCGGAGGCGCCCAAACGCGTCGAGCACAGTTGGGAGAGCGACTCATTCCGCACTGCGGCCCGCCAGGCTGCCAGCGAGCCGAATCGCAGCGCCGAAGCGCCGCCGGCCGGGCCTGGCCCGCGCCGCGATGATCGTCGCGGCGATCGCCCCGTGTTCCGGCCCGAGCGCGAACGGCGGGACGATCGGTACGCGGGACCCCGCGCCACCTCCGGTCCGCCGGGGCGCGCTCCCGGGGCCGAGTTTGCCCCGAGGGAAACTCCGCCGCCGGCGCCAACTGAAGCGCCGAAGAAATCCGGCAGCTGGTTTGGCTGGGTGAAGAAGCTCTTCGGCGGCTCGACCACGGAAAAGTCCGAGGCGGAAGGCGCTACCCCCGGCCAGCGGGAATTCGGTCACGAGGGGCAGCATCGCCGCCGGCGCCGCCGCGGCGGGCGCGGCCGTCATTTCCACAGCGACCAGCACGGCCCGCGCGACGGCCAGGCCGGCGGGCAGCCGCCGGGCGAGCAACGCGGCTTCGGAGGCGAGTTCCGCCATCACGGCCGCCGCCGCCGGCGCCACCACGGTGGCGGTGACTACCGGGGCGGGGGCCGTCCCGAGGGCGGTCCGCCGGCTGGCAGTTAAGCCTTGCCAAGCGCTTCGCTTCGACTCGCATTGAAAGGCGTCCATCCCTGATGGGCGCCTTTTTTTTGCGCGCAGCACAGATCCGCCGTAACCCGGAAGAAGGCGGATCGGTTCACCGCACCTCCGTACCACCGCCTCTCCCATGGCCGATCTCATCGTCAACGGCGGCACGCCTCTCTCCGGCACGATCATTCCGTCCGGCAATAAGAATTCCGCGCTGCCGATCCTGTGCGCCACCCTGCTCGCCCCGGAACCGGTGCGGCTCGTCAACGTCCCGGACATCACGGACCTGGAGAAACTGGTCGACTTCTTCACCGCCCAGGGCTCGCGCATCACCTGGGAGCGATCCAAGGGCGAGATGCGCATCGATCACACGCGCTTCAATGCCGACGGCCTGCGGGGCGAGCTGCCCACGGGCATGCGTTCCACCGTGCTGCTCCTCGCGCCCCTGCTCTGGCGCATGAAGCGGATCGTGGTGCCGGTCGGAGCCAAGGGCTGCTCCCTCGGCATCCGCGAACTCGATCCGCACTTCGAGGTTCTCCAGGCCCTCGGAGCCTGCATCACCGAGAACGCGGCCCTCACGCTCGAGCTGGACGGGCGCTACCGCGGCACCCGCCATTGGCAGGATTACATGTCGGTGACCGCCACGGAGAACTTCGTGATGGCCGCCGCGCTCGCGGAGGGCGAATCCACGCTGATCAACGCCGCGAGTGAGCCGCACGTGCAGGAGCTGTGCGCCGTGCTCAACGCCATGGGCGCGAAGATCGGGGGCATGGGCACCAGCGTCCTGCGGGTCGAGGGGGTGAAGCAGCTCCATGGCGGCACGTTCGCCATCAACAGCGACTACCATGAGATCGTCACGTTCCTCGCCCTCGGCGCCATCACCGGCGGCGAGGTGCGGATCGAACGCTCGCTGCCGCAGCACTTTGATCTCATCGCGCGGGCGTTCCGCAAACTGGGCGTCGCCGTCACCCACGAGGGCCCGGTCGCCGTGGTCCGCCGCGGCCAGGCGCTTCAGGTCGCGCCCCCGTACACGCCCAACCTCCTGCCCAAGATCGAGGCCGCGCCCTGGCCCTATTTTCCGGTGGATCTGCTGCCCTGCATGATCGCCCTGTCCGTCCGCGCCAAGGGCGAGATCCATTTCTGGAACAAGGTCTATGAAGGCGGCTTCACCTGGCTCCCGGAACTGGCCAAATTCGGCGCGCACGTCGTCGTGTGCGATCCGCACCGCGTGATCGTCTTCGGCGACAAGCCGCTGCGGCCCGCGGTGGTGGAGGCCCCCTACATCATCCGCGCCGCCGTGGCGCTCTACATGGTCGCGGCCAGCATCCCCGGCCGGTCGGTCGTGCGCAACGCCGAGATCATCCAGCGCGCGCATCCCCGCTTTGTCGAAAACCTCCGGGCGCTCGGCGCCGACGTGGAATGGAAGTGATTGCCGCCTCTCGGGAACCGGTGGCCGAGTGAACCCGCGCCCTGCGATCATCGTGTCTCAACCCAAAACGCAAACCTCGAAACCCCCAGCGGCGACGGCGTCCGCCGCCACCGGCGTCGGTTTCATCCAGTCCACGCTCTCCGCGCCGGTCACCGCCGCCGAGGCCGCCCTGCGCCCGCTCGCCTTTGGTGATTTCGCCGGCCAGGCCAAGACGGTCGAACGCCTCAAGGTCATGGTCGGGGCGGCCCGCCGGCGGGGCGAGGCGCTCAACCACATCCTGTTCAGCGGCCCGCCCGGCCTGGGCAAGACCACCCTCGCCTTCATTCTGGGCGCCGAGATGGGGCGCGACGTGCGGGTGACCTCCGGTCCGGTGATCGAGAAGGCGGGCGACCTCGCCGGCTTGCTCACCAACCTCGCCGACGGCGACCTCCTGTTCATCGACGAAATCCACCGCATCCCGAAGACGGTCGAGGAGTATCTCTACTCGGCGATGGAGGACTACCGCCTCGACATCATGATCGACCAGGGGCCGAACGCGCGCAGCGTACGCCTCAGCCTGCCGCGGTTCACGCTCGTCGGCGCCACCACGCGGGCCGGCCTGCTCACCGCGCCGCTGCGGTCGCGCTTCACTCTGCAGACCCGGCTCGATTACTACGACGCCGCCACGCTCCTCGGCATCGTCCACCGCTCCTGCCGGCTGCTGAAGGTGGAGATCGACGACGCCGGCGCCCGCGAAATCGCCGCGCGTGCCCGCGGCACGCCGCGCATCGCCAACAACCTCATCTATTTTGTACGCGACTATGCGCAGGAAAGGGCGGCGGGCCGGATCACCCAACCCGTGGCCGCGGCCGCCCTCGAACTGCTCGAGATCGACACGCGCGGCCTCGACGAGATGGACAAGCGCATCCTGCGGGTGATGGCCGAGCACTACGGCGGCGGCCCCGTCGGCATGAACACGATCGCCGTGGCCGTGGGCGAGGAGGCCGACACGCTCGAGGAGGTGCACGAGCCGTTCCTCATTATGGAGGGCTATCTCCAGCGCACCCCGCAGGGCCGCCTGCTCACCGCCAAGGGTTACCAGGCCGTCGGCTTCAAGCCCGCCAGCGGCGAGCAAGGCACGCTGCTGTAGCCCGCCGCACGCGGCGCACCTTAGCGGGTGTCCACGGCGGGTGCGGCCGGCGCCTCGATTTCCAGCGCATACCAGTTGATGCGCCGGGTGCAGTACATCACCAGCGCGAGCGCGGCGAAGAGCGCCCCCGTGCCGGCCAGCAGCGCGAAGTCCTGCGACCGCAGCACGAAATAGAGGTAGCCGTAGGTCACCGCCAGCCCGCCGCCGATGACCAGCGTGCGGCGGCCGGTCTTCAGGAAACTCCAGGCGTAGAGCGACACGAGCGCCGTGCAGGCCGCCGCGGCCGCTCCGTAGGCGAGCCCCGTGGCCACGAACTCGGACAACGCCAGGAACCCGAGGAAGAACAGGCACAGCCCCGCCCCCACCAAGCCGTATTGCAGCGGGTGGATGCGGAGCGCCGCCGTCATTTCGAAGAGGAAGAAGACGGCGAATACCAGCACGAAGAACAGCAGGCCGTATTTCTCCGCGCGCTCAGCCATGCGGTACCCGTCCACCGGCTGCGCAAACGTCACGCCCAAGCCCGCCGCGCCGATCTTCTGCGTCATCTCGCCGGATTTCGTCAGCCGGCTGGTCCAGCTTTGCGCGAAGCCGCGGCTGAAGTGCGAGATCTCCCATTGCGCCTTGAAGCCGGCGGCGCCAACGCTGCGGTTCGCGGGCAGGTAAGCGCCGCAGAACGACGGGTCGGGCCACGCGGATTCGAGCTCCACCGTGGTGACCTTGCCCACCGGAGCGATTTGGAGTCGCTCACTGCCTTGGAGGGTCGCCTCAAAGGAGAACTCCAGCCGGGTGCCCGGCGCCGCGCCCTCGATGCGCGCGGCCAGCGGCAGGAAATTCCCCTCCGCGCCGTCCGCCGATTCAAATGCCGCCGCCTTCCCTCCGGAGAGCTGCAGCGGTGAAACCGAGCGCACGCCGCGCAGGTCCGAAACGCCAAAGAGCACCCAGGCCTTGTCCCAGTCGATGCGCTCCGCCTCGATGCCCGCGGCCACAAAATCGGCCTGCAGCGCCCCGGCCAGCTTCAGGTTCGTGCCGTAGACCACCGCGTCATAGATCCCCCGGTGCCGCACTTCTGTCTGCACCGATCCGCGCACGGTCAAGGCCTCCGGCAGGAAATACGCCGTGGCCGCGACGAGTTCCGTCTCCTCCACCTGTACCGCTTTGCCCGCGACGACCTTGGGCCGGATCACCTGGGTCTTGAAGGCGTAGGGTACCGCCAGCAGCGGACCCGTCACCACCTGGTCGCGCCCCCACAGGCCCGCGATCTCGGCGACGGCCTGCTGCTGGTACCCCTTGCGTTCGGCGAGGACGCCATTCGTCAGGATCAGCGGGATGTGCAACAGCAGGATCAATCCGGCAATGCCGGCCAGCTTGAGGAAGATGGCCAGGCGCCGGCGCGCGGGAGTCGCGATCACGGGCGGCTCGGATGAGCTCATGCGGCACCTCCTTCACCCGCGGTCCGGTCCGCCACCCACGACCACAGCAGGAAGGTGGTCACGAAGAACGGATAGACGCCGTAGAGCGTGTCGCTCGCCGAATGCGAGTGGCGATCGACCGCGATGAACACGTTGGCGCAGAAGGCGAGCGGCAGCAGGGTGACGATCACGCCGGCCAGCGTGACCGGGCGGTGGAGCCAGCCCCACCGGCGGAACCACGCGCGGGACGACACAGGAGTGGAATTCATGCCGGCACGGTAGCCGGCCTTCATGAAGACCGTGTGAACGCGGGATGAAATCCCGCCGAAAATCACACGCCGGACTCCCGCGGCACCCACAGCGTGGCGCGCGCGCCGCCGGCGGACCGGTTGGCGAGCGCCGCCTCGCCGCCATGCAGGTGCGCAATCTCGCGCACGAGACTCAGCCCCAGCCCGGTGCTCTTGCGGTTCGAGCCGGGCCGCGGCAGCGAGTAGAACCGCTCGAAGACGCGGCCCACGGCGAAATCGGGCACGCCCGGGCCGGTGTCCTCGACCGCGAATTCGGCCCGGCCCGGCGCCGTCTCCGCGCGCGCCGCCACGCGGCCGCCCGCCGGGGTGAACTCGAGCGCGTTCTGGAGCAGGTTCACCAGCGCCTCCCGCAGGAGCACGCGCTCGCCCCGCAGCCAGACGCCCGCGCCGCCCTCGACGACCAGCGCCACGCCGGCCGCCTCAAAGGCCGGCCGCAGCGCCGCCGCGGCGTCGCCCAGCAGGGCGGACGCCTCCAGCCGCTCCGTTTGCTCCAGTGTCTTGCGCGCCTCGAGCGACGAGAGCTCCAGCAGCCGGTCCACGATCTGCTGGATCCGCGCGGCCTCGCTCCGGATGTTGCCCAGGAATTTCTGCCGCGGCCCCGCCGCCATGTCCTCTCCGAGCAACTCCGCGGCGCCGCGGATGGCGGCCAGCGGCGCCTTGACCTC
>DATIWI010000180.1:0-7186 GCA_035519475.1 Opitutaceae bacterium | reverse complement strand
ATGCCCTCGCGGCAGTCGTGGGCAAAGGCGATCGGCTCCTGTCCCTGGCGGGTGAGCTCGTCGTTGACCACGTCCAACATCTCCAGAAACGACATGTTCGGACTGAGCTCGGGCGTCGGGTATTCCCTGAACTCGCCCGGGTTGCGGGCGTCCCGCTGGCGCCAGACTTTGAGGGTGACCTTCATGCGGAGGTGAGAGTGAAAGTGAGCGGAAAGGTGGGGACGCGAGCGGAATAGAGAAGGGAAGCCGTGGTGTCGGCACCTGCCCCCCGTGTCACTGTCACTTTTACTCTCACTTTAGCTCCTCACTTATAGCTGCGCCGGGCCAGATGCACGGATTCGTAGACGAGCGGCTCCTGGTTCCGCCGCGGGGCCCGGTCCTCGCCCTGGTATTCCCAAGCGGCGACATGGGCGAACCGCTCGTCGTCGCGCAGGCATTCACCCTCGGCGTCGACGTGCTCCTCGCGGAAGTGGCAGCCGCACGACTCGTCGCGCTCCAGCGCGTCGCGGCACAGCAGTTCGGCCAGTTCGAGAAAATCGGCCACGCGGCCGGCGCGTTCGAGCGACTGGTTGAGCGTGCCGCCGTCGCCGGGCACATTGACATTCTGCCAGAATTCCTCGCGCAGCCGCGGGATCTCCTGCAACGCCTGCTTGAGGCCGGCGGCGTGGCGCGCCATGCCGCAATGCTCCCACAGGATCCGCCCCAGCCGCCGGTGGAAATGGCTGACCGGCTCGCGGCCCCGGACGGCGAGCAGGCGCGTGATCAGGCCGCGCACGTTGTCTTCGGCCTGCTGGAATTCCGGCGCGTCCGGCTGGGGGCGCCGCGCCGGCTTCTGCGTCGCGAGGTAGTCGGCGATCGTGTAGGGGACGATGAAATAGCCGTCGGCCAGCCCCTGCATCAACGCGGAGGCGCCCAGCCGGTTGGCGCCGTGATCCGAGAAGTTGGCCTCGCCCAGCACAAAGAGGCCGGGGAGGTTGGACATCAGGTCGTAATCCACCCACAGCCCGCCCATCACGTAATGCACCGCGGGAAAGATGCGCATCGGCACCTGGTAGGCGTTCTCGGCGGTGATCTCGTGATAGATGTCGAAAAGGTTCCCGTAGCGCTCGCGCACGCCCGCCTCGCCGATGCGTTTGATCGCGTCGGCGAAATCGAGGTAGACGCCGCGGCCCGACTCGCCCACCCCGCGGCCCTCGTCGCAGACCTTCTTGGCCGCGCGCGAGGAGATGTCGCGCGGCGCGAGGTTGCCATACGCCGGGTACATCCGTTCGAGGTAGTAGTCGCGGGCCTCCTCGGGAATTTCGTTGGGGGCCTTCCGGCAGTCCTCCTTCCGCTTGGGCACCCAGATGCGGCCGTCGTTGCGGAGCGACTCTGACATGAGGGTCAGCTTCGACTGGTGTTCGCCGGTCACGGGGATGCAGGTGGGGTGGATCTGGGTGAAGCACGGGTTGGCGAAGCACGCCCCCCGCTTGTAGGCGCGCCAGATGGCGGTGGCGTTGGAGTGCTGCGCGTTGGTCGACAGGCAAAACACGTTGCCGTAGCCGCCCGTGGCGAGCACGACCGCGTCGGCCGCGTGCCGCGCGATTTCGCCGGTGAGGAGGTCGCGGACGATGATGCCCTTGGCGTGGCCGTCGACCACGACCAGATCGAGCATCTCGGCATGCGTGTACATTCGCACCCCGCCGAGCCCGATCATCCGCGAAAGCGCGGCGTAGGCGCCCAGGAGCAGCTGCTGACCCGTCTGGCCGCGGGCATAAAAGGTGCGCGAGACCTGCGCGCCGCCGAAGGAGCGGTTGGCGAGCAGCCCGCCGTATTCGCGGGCGAAGGGCACCCCCTGCGCCACGCACTGGTCGATGATATTGGCGGAGACTTCGGCGAGCCGGTGAACGTTGGCCTCGCGGGAGCGAAAGTCGCCGCCCTTGATCGTATCGTAGAAGAGCCGGTACACGCTGTCGCCGTCGTTCTGGTAGTTCTTGGCGGCATTGATGCCGCCCTGGGCGGCGATGGAGTGGGCGCGGCGCGGGCTGTCGTGGAAGACAAAGCACTTCACGGGGTAGCCCAGCTCCGCGAGGGTGGCGGCGGCCGAGGCGCCCGCCAGGCCGGCGCCCACGACGATGACCTCGTATTTCCGCTTGTTCGCCGGATTGACGAGGCGGATCTCCGCCTTGCGCCGCGTCCACTTCTGCTCGAGCGGCCCGGCCGGGGTTCTGGAATCAAGGGTGGCCATGGCGGGGGGGTCAGCGTTGGGCCACGGCGGAGCCGTGGGCGGCCGCCAGGATCCGCGCGGCGAAGGTGCCGGCGGCGGGCTTCGCCACGCCGGTGAGGATGGCGCCGGGGATCGCGAGGTTGCCGAGGAAATAAAGCACGCAATAGAGGACGACGACCTTCTTCAGCCCGCCGGCCCATTTCTCGCTCCGCCAACCCAGCGTCTGGAACATGCTGTCGGCGCCGTGCGCGAGGTGGAAGCTCAACAGGCCCACGGCGAGGATGTAGAAGAGCGAGACGGCGGGATGCGAAAAGCCCAGAAAGACCATGCTGTAGACGTCGGCTACCTCCTGCCCCCGGGTCACGACCGGGAACCCCAGCAGATGAAAGTCGGCGGTCATCGCATAGGCATGTGCGCTCTTGAACTCATCCGCGTGCGCCCAGCCGACCGTGAACTGCGCGAGATGGTAGAGCAGGAACGCGAGGACCACGACGCCGGTCCAGCGCATGGTGCGCGAGGACAGCGTGGCCTGGATGGTGTGGCGAATCTCGTAGGATTCGGGCCGCGCGCGGTAATCCTCCAGCGTGAGTTGGACGGCGATGGTGATATGGGTGAACACGCACACCAGCAGCACGAGGCGCACGGCCCACAGCGCGGGGCCCAGACTCTGCAGAAAGTGGGCGTAGCCGTTGATCTTCTCGGGCGCGGCGAAGATTTGCAGGTTGCCGACGAGGTGGCCCGTGACGAACGCGATGAGCACCGCCCCCGTGACCGCCATCAGGAATTTCCTGCCGATCGAGGCGCGAAGGAGGCTGCCGACAAGGGTCATCGCAAGGGAGAAGTTGGAAAGGGGCGCCGGCGCGGACGACCGGAGGGTAGACCAAGGCGCAGAGGGAAAGTAAAGGCGGGGAATTCCGCCGCCAAACCCCGGAGCTCCTTATTAGGAAGACTGCAGCTCAGAATAAGATCCTTGCGCGATCAGCCACCGGACTGCTCTGCGCCCTGCGGCGCGGGTGCCGGACCCGGGCCCGCGGCGCCAACGGCCGGCTGCTTCGCCAGCGGCTTGAGCAGCGAGAATTTCCCGCTGGAGCCGGGCTGCAGGAAGCGGCGGCGGAAGGCATTGACCCGCACGCCGTCGCCCAAGGCCCCCGCGATCGCGTCGGCGACCTCCGGCGGCGCGTTGTGCTCCGCGACGTATTGGAAGTCCCAGCGCGTCTCGCCGGTCTGCACGAGACAGTAATGCCAGCAGGCGAAACCCGCGGGCAGCGCCGCGTCGATGTCGCTCGCCGATACCAGTCCGCCCTCCGGACGGTAATAAAGGTCGCGGTCGCGCCCGAGAATGCGAAAGCCAATGGGATACCGCCGGACGATGTCGCCGGTGTTGTACCGGAGCAGCGGCATGGCGCGGCGGCCGCGCGTGGTCACGTGCGTTTGAAACACCTCCGGCAGGCCGCGCCAGGGCACGAGCTCGACGAAGGCATTCGCGTCGATCACCTGCGAGTTGTCCCGGAAGGCGTCGCCCACGAAAATGTAGCCCGCCTCGGTCGAGCCGTAGAGGTCGACCTGCGCGGCCGGCAGCACGTCGGCGATGCGGCGGCTGTGCTGCACGCTCGCCTTGCCGTAGGTGAGAATGACGACCTTCAGGCTGGGCACCCGCACGCGGCGCTTCGCCAGGGCCCGCGCGAGCAAGGAGAGATAGACCGGCTCGCCCTCGAGGATCTCCGGCTTCACCGCCTGCAGCTCGAGCACGATGCGGTCCCACTCGCTTTCGGGAAATACAAAGGGATCGCTCGTCAGGTTGAGGTAGACGGTGCCCTCGAAATACCGGTGCGGGAACGGCTCGTCCTCGTAGGGGCAAAGGTTGCTCGAGCAGGCCACGGGCGCGAGCACGGCCTTGCGCACCGGCTGGCCGGCGAACGGCGCCAGCTGCGGATGCGCGAGGTAGGCGCGGCGCGTCTGCTCGGCCCACCAGCCGTCCTCCATGATCACGGTCATGGGCTGCGCGGTGGACCCGGAGGTGTGTTCGTACTCGTATTCCCGGTTCTGCAGGCCGCGTTCGACGGCCCGGTAGTCCGCGAAAAACGCCGAGGGCCCGCGCTGCAGGATCTCCTGCTTGTCCAGCACCGGGATCCCGCGGTAGCACGCCCACCGCAGCGGCTCGGAGTGCAACGGGAAGCGCTGCGCGTACAGCGGGCTGCGCTCGTAGATCGCGCGAATCTCCGATTCCAGCGCCGCCGGCAGACACGAATCGTGGGCGGTGCCGAGTGCCTCCGAGGCGTTGGCGAAGACGGGAGCGGACATGGATGCGAGGAGCGCCTGCCGCGGCCGGCCGGGGCCGGCGGCGGACGGCATGGTTTGCTCGATCGGACAAAAACCCGGCGGCAACATTTAGTCAAACCGCCCTTCCGGCGGTGGTGGGTCGAGTTGCGTAGGTCGGGCTATCTGCCTGACATAGGAACCTGCGACATCCCTTTGTCCGGGATGAACCCGGCCGGCAGCGGCATTCCCTTCACGCAAACTGACCCACTGCCTTTCGCGGGGGTCGCGTGCCGCGGCGCGATCAGGCGTGGCGGTCCTGCCCAAGCCGTTCCCACTCCGGCGCAAACAGGAGCAGGGCGTCGAGCACGAGCGCGTGTTTGATGCGGCCCGTCCGGGCCCAGGTCAGCACCTCCTCGACCGGTGCCGTGACCACTTCGATCTCCTCGTCGTGGTCCCAGGCCAGGCCGCTCGTGCGCGTCGCCTGCTCGAGGAGGACGATATGGCAGACGTTGTTCATGATGGCCGGATTCGGATGCACGCCGCCGAGCGCCCGCGCGTTCCGGCCGGTGTAGCCCGTCTCCTCGCGCAACTCGCGCTGCGCCGCCGTCAGCGGATCCTCGCCGCGCTCCATCACTCCGCCCGGGATCTCCAGCGAGAGATCGTCGATGCCGAACCGAAACTGCCGCACGAGCACCAGCTGGTGATCGGGGGTGAGGGCGAGCACGACGACCCAGTCGGCGGCGTCGATCACCACGAAGTCGCGTTCGCGGCCGCGCACGGGATGCCGGTAGTGCGCATGCTGGACGTCGAACACCCCGCACCGCGCGTGCAACGACTGGCCGGTCTTCTCCCAACGGGCGGGCGCAGCGGAACCAAGCGGGTCGCTCATGACCCCAATAAAAAGCCTCCGCGACCCGGGGTCGAGGAGGCTTTCCACCAAAGAAATCTTTGCGGGCCGCGCTTACTTGCCCGGCACCTTCAACTTCTGGCCGACCTTCAGGCGGTTCCACTCCACATTCGGATTGACGGACTGCAGGTCGCCCAAGGATGCGCCGATCGCCTTCGCAATCTTCACGCCGGTGTCGCCCGGCTTGACGATATATTCGCCGGGGCCAGCCACCACGGGCTCACCACTCTTCGCCTTCGGCGCGGCGGCGCGCGCCTTGGCCGCCTCCTCCAATTTCGCCACGGAGGCCTTGATGTTGCCGATCTCGGGCCCGATGGAGTCAAACGCGGCCTGCGTGGAGCGCGTCAACGCGACGATGTCCTTGCTCGCCTTGTCGGCGGTCGACGCCGTGCTGTCGGCCTTGCTCTCCAAGCTGGCCAGCTGGTCCGGCAGGTTCTCCGGCACTCTCTTGCCGAGAGAGCTGACCTTGATGAGGGCCGCGGCCGCGACAATCAAGGCAAGCACACCGACTAAAACACCAGCTATCGGGAGATAGCTGCTGTTGTTTTCGCGCGAAATCGTATCCATGGGTTAGAAGGGTGGAAAGCGATGTGTAGGGGCAAAGGGAGAGCGAATCAAGCAGATTGCTGAGGACTGAAAAACGCTTAAATCGTTCCAACCCCCTGTTTAGGATAGCGTTGACAGCCGCAAGGAAGCGCCGTCCCCTACCCGTCCGGCCCGGGGCGTAGCTTAGCCTGGTAGAGCGTCTGGTTTGGGACCAGAAGGTCGTCAGTTCAAATCTGACCGCCCCGATTCTTCGCTGGGAGGCGAAGAATCGTCCTCCGAAGCGTTAGCGAAGGAGGACGGCGCCACCTCCAGCCTGCGTCGGGACTACGGCTGGCGTCCCGTCGCCATTCCCCCCGCCTGTCGAGCGAGGCAAAAACGGAGGGCTTGGCCGAGGAGGTCACCCCGGCGCGGCGTTACTGGATCGGCCCGGATTTCAGCGTCAGCGTGACGGTGCTCCCCAAGGCCACCACTTGCCCGGCCGCCGGGGATTGACTGCCGACCGTGCCTTGGGGCTGGCTCGGGTTGGTGATCTTCGCCACGAGGCCGGCGGCATGGATGGTCGCGGTCGCCTTCGTCGGCGACATCTGGAAAACGTTGGGCACGGTCGCGAGGCCCGGCTCGTCGATGCTGATCGTGAACCCACCCGAGATGGCGGCACGCACCACGATGCGAAATCCGGTATCGGCCGTGAACACCCGCCCCAGCGTGAGCGCCGTGGGCGTCAGGAGGACGACGGGAGCCTGGCTGTTCTGCGCGCTCCCGTGCGGGCTGGAGGTCTGCACCCGGTACACAATCACGCCCTGGCTGGGAATGCCCGGCTCGAACTGGCTCTTCGATTCAAACTGATCGCCCATCAGCCGCGCCTCGATCATGAGATACGGCACCTGCGAACCGATCCGCACCGCGGCGCACCGGCCCGTGGGCGGAGGCTGAACGAGGTCGATCGCGTGCAGATCGTAACTTCGCGAAGTCACGTCGTGAACGGCGATCGCGGACGGATCCAGCCATCCGATGGCGGCTTTGGTGTAGGCCGAGGGATGGGTGCCGCAACTGCAGGCCATCTCATCGAAGCCGCCCATGTTGCCGTCAAACGGATACAAGTCGTCGAAGTCCGTCAGCGCGTGCATGAATTCCATGGCCCAGACGCCGAGCGCCTCGGCCATGGCAAACCGCGCCCAGAAGCCGCCGCGGGTGGCGGTGCCGGCGCCGGGCCCGCCCAGCATCACGAGCCCGGCGGCGTCGAATCCCTGGCTGCGCAGCTGGTCCCC
>DATIWI010000179.1:0-103439 GCA_035519475.1 Opitutaceae bacterium | reverse complement strand
GCCCGGAGTCGCGGGCAGCGCGGATGGGACCGGCGGCGCCGCGACGTTCTTCACGCCGGGGGCGGTGGCGGTCGACAGCGGAGGGAATGTCTATGTGGCCGACACCGGCAACAACACCATTCGCAAGGTCACGTCGGCGGGTGTGGTGACCACGCTGGCGGGCCAGGCGGGAGTCGCGGGAGTCAACGACGGCACCGGCACCGCCGCGTTGTTTGCCACGCCCACGGGGCTGACCATCGATGGCACCGGGAACCTCTATGTACCGGACCCTGTCGACGACACCATTCGCAAAATCACGCCCGCGGGCGTGGTGACCACTCCCATTGGAGTGGCCGGGACCCTGGGCAGCGTTGACGGCACCGGCACGGCCGCCCGGTTCAATTCGCCGCATGACGTGACCGTGGACGGTTCCGGGAATCTCTTTGTGGCGGACAGCGGCAACGAAACGATCCGGATGATCACCCCGGCGGGGGTCGTGACCACGCTGGCGGGCCAGGCGGGCGTTGCGGGCCACACGGACGGGACGGGTTCCGCCGCGCTGTTCGATTTCCCGAACGGTTTGTCGGTGGATACGGGCGGCAACATTTACGTGGCGGACAGCAACACCAACCTCATCCGCAAGGTCACCTCCGCCGGAGTGGTCACGACCTTGGCGGGCTCGGCGGGCAATGTCGGCTACGCCGATGGAACCGGCACCGCCGCGCAATTCAGCGATCCCACGGGTCTGACCTTCAACAGCGCCGGCAACCTGCTCGTGGCGGATACGGGCAATTTCACCATCCGCCAGGTCACGCCCGCCGGGGTGGTCACCACCGCGGCGGGTTCGGCCACGGATCGGAGCAATCTCACCCGGGATGGCAGCGTCGTGCTCGCCCGCTTCAATTCGCCCGGGGACGTCGCAATCGACAGTGTGGGCAACATTTACGTTGCCGACACGGGCAACAACACTGTCCGCCAGATCACCACCGGCGGCATCGTGAGCACGCTCGCGGGCAACGCCGGCACCCGCGGCATGGCCGACGGTGTGGGGAGCGCCGGATTGCTCAACGGTCCGGAAGGCTTGGCCATCGACAGCGCTGGCGTGCTGCACGTGGCCGACACGTTCAACAATGCCATCCGCAAGGTCGCCCCGGATGGCACGGTGGTCACGCTCGCGGGATTCGGGCTGGCCGGGAGCAAGGGCAGCGCGGATGGCGTGGGCACGGCGGCGCGCTTCAACGAACCCACCAGTCTGGCGGTCGACGCGTTGGGCAATCTCTATGTGACGGATGCCTTCAACTTCACGATCCGCAAGATCGCCCCGGACGGAACCGTTTCCACCCGGGCCGGGACGGCGGGCGTCACCGGCGGCGCCGACGGTGTGGGCGCCGCGGCGAGCTTCTTCCTTCCCTATGGCATGACCGTTGACAGCTCCGGCAATCTCTTTGTCGCGGACATCTACAACGCCGTGATTCGCAAGGTCGCGCCAGACGGGACAGTCACGACTTTCGCCGGCACGGCCGGCAGCCAAGGCAGCGCGGACGGCACCGGCGGCGCAGCGTCGTTTTCGCTACCCTCGTCCGTGGCGACGGATAGTGCGGGCAATGTTTATGTCGCGGATCGGGGTAACAGCCTCATCCGCAAGATTACTGCCGGCGGGACCGTGACCACCCTGGCGGGTCTGGCGAGTGCGGCCGGCTTTGTCGATGGCACCGGCACGGCGGCGCGGTTCAACGGGCCGGCTGCGGTGGCGACGGACAGTGCGGGCAACGTCTTCGTGGCAGACACCGGCAACAACGTCATCCGGAAGGTCACCCCCGCCGGCACGGTGACCACCCTCGCCGGATCGCGCCTGAATGCGGGCGCGAAGGACGGCACCGGCATCAATGCCTGGTTCTCGTCGCCGTCCGGACTGACCGTGGACAGCGGCGGGAATGTTTTTGTCACGGACACCGGCAACAACCTCATCCGACGGGTCACGCCCGCCGGTGTGGTGACGACGTTGGGCGGCATCGCGGGCCTCGCGGGCAGCACGGATGGGGAGGGCAGCGCCGCGCTCTTCAACGCGCCGAACAACGTGGTGGTGGACGGCGCGGGGAACCTCTACGTGGCGGATACCTTCAACAACACGATTCGCCGTGGCCAGCGCGGGGGCCTGCCCGCGATCACGACCCAGCCGGTCGGGCAGACCGCGGCGTTGGGGCAAGGCGTGGTCTTCACCGTGGCGGCGGGCTCGAGTTCCAGTCTGACCTATCAATGGCAGATGCTGTCGTATGGCAGCTCCACCTGGACCAGCCTCACCGATGGCGCCTCTTTTGCCGGCACGGGCACGGCGACGCTGACTGTGAACGCCAGCACCGCGGCCATGAACGGCAGCTCATTCCGCTGCGTGGTCACCAATGCGACCGGCAGCGTCGCCACGCTGCCCGTACCCCTCGTCGTTGCGGGCTCGCTGGCCGTCAATACCCTGGCGGGACAGGCGGGCCAGAGTGGCAGCTCCGACGCCACGGGCACCGCCGCGCGATTCCTGTACCCCTCGGATGTGGCGGTCGACCCCTCCGGCAATGTCTATGTTGCCGACACGAACAATCATACGATCCGGAAGATCACCCCCGCCGGCGTGGTAACCACGTTGGCCGGAACCGCAGGCGCCAGCGGCAGCATTGACGGGACGGGCTCCGCCGCGCGGTTCAATCATCCGTCCGGCGTGGCGGCAGACACCAGCGGCACCGTCTACGTCAGCGACACCAACAACAACACCATCCGCGCGGTGACATCGGCGGGTGTGGTGACGACGCTGGCAGGGATGGCCGGGACCGTCGGCAGCGCCGACGGGGGCGGTTCCGCCGCCCAGTGGCATGGTCCTTCGGGCATCGTGTTCGACCCGGGCACGGCGCGGCTCTATGTGGCTGACACCCTCAATCACACGATCCGGGCATTGAACCTGAGCGGAATCGTTTCCACACTGGCGGGACAGGCGGGAGCCAATGGCAGCGCCGATGGCACCGGCACCGCCGCCACGTTCTACGGTCCCCAAGGCCTGGCAGTGGACACCTCGGGGCACCTCTATGTGGCGGACACCAACAACAACTTGGTTCGCAAGATCGTCATCGCGAATGCGTCGGTGAGCACGGTGGCGGGACAGGCCGGCAGCGCCGGCAGCGCTGACGGAGTCGGCAGTGCGGCGCGGTTCTATTTCCCTTCCGGCGTGGCGGTAGACCCCGCGGGTGACGTCTACGTCGCCGACACCGAGAACCACACGATCCGGGAGATTAGTCCGACGGGAGTCGTGACAACTCAAGCCGGCCAGGTTGGCATCAGCGGCAGCACGGATGGCCTGGGCACCGCCGCCCGCTTCTATTTTCCCACCGGCATTGTGGCGGACAGCGGCGGCACGATCTATATTGCCGATACCAACAACTATACCGTCCGCGTGGCCCTGCCGCCTGTGGCGCCCACGATCACCGTGCAGCCGCAAGGCGCGACAGTGATAGCAGGTTCCGGCGTGCAGTTCTCGGTGGTGGCCACCGGCAACCCGACTTACCAGTGGTCCCTCAATGGCACGGCGATCAGTGGCGCCACGAGCAGCACCTATAGCCTGACGAGCGCCCAGTCGTCCAATGCCGGCGACTACACGGTTACGGTCACCAACAGCTATGGAAGTGCCACGAGCAACAAGGCCACGCTGACCGTCGACGCGGCCAGCACCTCGAGCGGCTCCTCGGAAGGCGGCGGCGGCGCGATCGGGGCCTGGGTCGCCGGTGCGCTGGCCCTGCTGGGATTGGCGCGATGCTACGCGCGAAAGAGCTAGGCCGTGGCGCGGCCCGGTCGTGGAGCACGCTGGGGATCGCCGCGACGGCGGGACTGGCGTTCGCTTGGCCAACCATGGCCGGGGGACTGATCTACGACCGGGTGGACGTCATTGCCGGCCAGCTATGGCGTTTGTGGACCGGACATCTGGTGCATTTCACGGGCAACCACCTGCTTTGGGATCTGGCGGTGTTTGTGCCCGCCGGCGTCTGGCTGGAGTCGATCACCCCGCCGGGGGCGCGCTGGTTCTACCTCCTGGCGACGCCGGTGATCTCGCTGTTGCTGTTCTTCCTTGAGCCGGGGCTGAACCGCTACGCCGGGCTCTCGGGCATCGCGACGGGCCTGCTGGTGCTGTTGGCGCTGGTGCAGTTGCGGCGCGACGCCAACGAGCCGCGCTGGTTCTGGCTGGGGGTGTTGCTGCTCGTCGCCGCCAAGATCGTGTTGGAGTTGGTCACCCGTGCGCCGCTGGTGGTGCAGTTCGACGCCGGGGTGCGCACCGTTCCGCTCGCCCACCTCGGGGGCGTGGCCTGCGCCCTGGCCGCGTTTCCGATTTGGCGGCGGGCGGCGGGACCTCGGGCGGCGTGAGTTGACTTTTTCCAGGCGCTCGCGGGGCGGCCCGGCGGACGGCGCTCCGCCGGCGGGGCTGCACCCGCGTAATCCTTCCGATTCCGTAGCACCACGAACGCTGCCCGTTCCTCAGCGACGAGATGTTACACCACAGAGTCGATGATCCGGTGAGCAGCGACGACTTGCGGCGTCACACCTTTGCTCAACCGCGCTGAGAACTTAGCCTGTGAGCCGGTCGGGGGTCCCGCGTGCAGCCCGTCAATTCCCGGATGGCGTCGCACGCCTGCGTGTCGTACGCGACCAACCCATCCGGTGGCAGCGGTGTCCGGACCCCCTCGTAGCCGCCGGCCAGGCAGTCGAACGAGCCCGGCAGGTAGCCGACCCAGCCGTTCACCAACGAAACGGTCCACAGCTCGTGGCCGAGCGTGTGGGCGCGCAGGTGGAGCGAACTCTCCAAGCAGGGCTCACTCGGCAGTCCAACCAGGACGATGTCTCCGAGCTGCAGGAGCCCCATTTCCAGGATCAACCGCCGCGATCGCCGCGCCCGTGCGGGGAGAGTGCGAATGTCGAGCGCCTCGAGGCTGAGCTGCTGGATCCGGTCCGCTTGGGAGCGAATCACCCAGGGGGCGGCCCGCTTCCTCCGCCCATCCCGCTGCAGCTCAAGCAGGCGCTCGGTGGCGGCTTCCTGAGCGGTTGTCGCGGCCGCGGATGATGCTGCATAGTCTTCCCGGATGGGCACCGTCAGTTTCACCGTCCGGCAACGGACCACCGACGGCCGACACGGAGCGGTGGTCCAGGCAGGCGATCCCGCACCAGCCCGGGCTTCTGGCGATCGCTGACGGGGCCCCTTGGTCAGCCCGGCCAGGACGGCCGCAGCGAGACTTTCCCCCATCTTTCGTGCCGCCCGCAACGCCTCGCCCGGAATCGTCTCTTTGTGCCAGTAACTGGGTCCGAAATACCGCTCGGTTTCGGCCGGTCTTTCCGCCGCTGGCGGCAGGTGGAATCGCATCTTCTCTTTGGGGACGATGTCGCCACACGGGCCAGTCAGATAGATGCACATTCCGCCGAGTCCGCGTTCCATTGTCTGGCGGGCGAAGCCCGGAAAATCGGGATGATAACGCAGCCGCCGAACGTGGGAGGTCGTATGCGGATGCGCGGCAAAGCGGAGCAGGCTTCCGATTGCCGTCCCATCCGCGCTTACGAAGACGAGTCCCTGGGCCAACGGATCGACCGGATCGTCAAACCAGATCGGCCCTGCGAACTCTGGCATTTGGGTAACCCGCCGCCCAAAGATCCGCCCGGCTTGCTCCCGGATGAGCCGCGCCCCGTCGGGACGTCCACGCGCCAGTCGATAGCCATACCAGACGGTGAACACGCCGATCCCGGGCAGGAGCTTGCGCCGCCGCACGCTGAATCGGTTCCCAACGTCGATGGTGGTCCCGACCAGCCGGAACGGCCGCATCCGGGATTGAGCCTCCCTGGCCGCCGCCGCCGCCTGGTTTGCAAGTACTTCCACTGGAAACGCGCAAAAGAAATCCGGGACTGAATGGGTATGCGTGCAATGCACGACCACCGCCTCCCGTTCGCAGCCCAACGCGGCCGCGATCGCCGTGCGGATCGCCGTGCCTTGATCGGGAAGAAAGCACGTGAGATCAAACACGGCCCAGCAGGCCGGGCCGGAATCGGTATCCACAACCAGGCACCGTACCTCCAGCGGGGCGAGAAACGCCTCCGCCGGCAGGACGCCGCTCTCGTTCAATTCCCGCCGGGCAAAGCCGACTCGGTATCGTCGCGTCATGGCGGACTCCATTTCAACGTCAGTCAGGCCACTCGGTCCACGAAGAACAACGGCGCGTCGCGCAGGGCCTGATGCGCCCTGCGCCAGAAGATCGGGGCCTCCAGCAGAAAGCAGCCCGCGGACAGGACTTGGCCCGCGCTGATGCCTTCCTTCCCCATGACGGCCTCGATCCGGTCGTACCGCTGTGCCCAGCCTTGGAAACCGTGCCGCCGGACCCGCATCGTGGTGTCGCTGCCGTCGGCCAGCGTGATCCGGTAGTCGACCCAGCCGTTGTACAGATAGGGTGGCTCGACGAGCTCCTCCACGGCGTGCATCGACGTGTTGGGCTTCAGGCCGCAGCCGAGGAACAGGATCTGGCCCGCCTCATCCCTGAGCCTGAAGAAGGGCGAATGCGGTCCGCAGGGCGTGACGTCCCGGAGGTGCTGGCCGAGCAGGGTGCCGGCGCGGGGTCCGATCCCGCAGGCCGAGTGGGTGGGATGAACGCTCCGCATGGTCCCGGATCTCTTCCGGAAATACTCGGGCAACGCGCCGACACAGGACGGTGTGCTCGTCACGCGGAAGTTCGGGTTTGCCGCATTGACCGTCTCGTAGGAAAGCGCCGGCATGAGGAGAGTCCCCTCGCTGCCGAGCGCTTCGAACAAGCCCGCGATCGCGGTCTCGGGTCCGTCGGGCAGTCTGCCGAGCGATTTGAGGGACGCATGGACGAGCAGGACGCCTCCTCTTCTTACGCCGAGGTTGCTCAAGTCGCGGGCCATCTGGGAAACGACGCCGGTCATGATCGGGTCAAATCTGAAGGATCTGGCGCCAGGAGGAAGGCGAATCGAGGCCGGGTGGCACGTCTTTCCACCATGCCGCGGCGGGCGGCGGAATCGAGAGAAGCGAGATCTGCCCCGTCGACGGCTGGGGATCCCGGAGGTCCTCGAGATTCGGGACCGCCTCCGCCCTTGCTCCGGTTCGCCCAAATCCTGCCTCAAACGCTGCGCGGCTCGGCGCAATTCGCGTCGCCGCCAGTTTCGCTTGGCGAAACTGGCGGAGAGGGAGGGATTCGAACCCTCGGTACCCTTGCGAGTACACATGATTTCCAATCATGCACGTTAGACCACTCCGTCACCTCTCCGGAGATGGGGCCGGCGTATGCTATAGGATCGCCGGCCGCGTGGACAAGGGGCGAAATAGAGCGCAAAGCCCTCGCATGGGTCAAGGGGTTAAATCCGCCTGCGCCCCCACGGAGGGAACGCAAGCCGACGTCGAATGGATCGCCCGTCCAAAACCTCCTTGCGCGACCAAGGCCGGGTGGTAGCGTGGCTTGATTTTGCGCGCCACCATGGTCTCGCCGAACACCGAACTCGCATTCGACAGCAAGATCGAGGGGGATGTGGTCGTTTCCCGCCTGGACGCGGTGATCAACTGGATCCGCACCAACTCGATGTGGCCCATGCCGATGGGGCTGGCCTGCTGCGCGATCGAGCTGATGGCCGTGGCCGCAGCGCGCTTCGACATCGCCCGCTTCGGCGCCGAGGTCATGCGGTTCTCCCCCCGCCAGTCGGACTGCATGATTGTCTCCGGCACCGTCACCTACAAGATGGCCCCGCAGGTCCGCCGCCTCTACGACCAGATGCCGGCGCCGAAATGGGTCATCGCCATGGGCGCCTGCGCCAGCACGGGCGGCATGTACCGCAGCTACGCGGTGCTGCAGGGCGTGGACCGGATCCTGCCGGTGGATGTTTATGTGAGCGGCTGCCCGCCGCGGCCCGAGGCCCTGCTGGATGCGTTGATCAAATTGCAGGAAAAGGTCCGCCGCGAGCCGGCGGCGAAACGGCTTTTCCGCGCCTGAACCACCCGCGCCGCGCCCCGATGACCGCCACCGCCGACGTCGCCACCGCGCTCAGGGAGAAGTTCCCCCAGGTCACCGGGCGCGAGAGTCTCGACTGGCCGGCGTGCAACGTCCCGTCCGGGCAGGCGCTGGCGGTCCTGCAATTCCTGCGCGACGAGGCCGCCTTCGATCTGTTGGCGGATCTGACCGCGATCGATTCGGGCGTGGGCACCGCGCCGCGCTTCACCGTGGTCTGGCACCTGCTCTCGACCACGCGGCACACCTACGTGCGGGTGGCGGCCACTTGCGCGGATGACGCCAAGCCCGCCATGCCGAGCGCCAGCGGTCTCTGGCCGGGCGCCAACTGGCATGAGCGCGAGGCGTATGACATGTTTGGCATTGAATTCACCGGCCATCCCGATCTGCGCCGGATCCTGATGTGGGACGGGTACCCGTATTTCCCGCTGCGCAAAGATTTCCCGCTGGCCGGCCTCGACACGGCGCTGGCGGACGCGGAGGTGGCCGCGGAGACCGGCGCGGGTGTGAAACCGGCCCCTTATATGGGCGGGCCGTTCGTCGCCGCGCCCGGCGGTCCCCTGGACGAGGCCGAACCGCGGGCGAGGGACGAGAGCTGGACCGAGCAGCAGGAGAAGCCGAATGATGCCTGAGGCTTGGAGCCTGAAGCTGAAAGCTCGCACCAATGGCCCACGACTACAATTTCCCTGACAGTGCCGCGAGAACCGCGACCGCGGCGGCCGGGGAGTTCCTGCCCGAGAAGATGTCGATCAACATGGGGCCGTCGCACCCGTCCACGCACGGCGTGCTGCGGCTGCAGATGGAGCTCGACGGCGAGGTTGTCACCAGGGCGGACCCGGTGGTCGGCTACCTGCACCGCGGCGACGAGAAGATCGCCGAGAACATGACCTACAACCAGTTCGTGCCCTATACGGACCGGCTGGACTACCTGGCGCCCCTCGCCAACAACGTCGCCTACGCCCTCGCAGTGGAGAGGCTGGCCAAGCTCGAGGTGCCGCCGCGCTGCCAGGCCATCCGCGTGATCATCGCCGAGCTGGCGCGCATCTCCTCGCACCTCATGGGCCTCGGCGCCTTCGGCATCGATGTGGGCGCCTGGACCGTGTTCCTCTACACCTTCACCGAACGCGAGAAGCTCTACCGGCTGTTCGAAGAGCTGACCGGCGCCCGCTTCACCACGAGCTACACGCGCATCGGCGGCGTGGCGCGCGACGTGCCCGACGGCTGGCTCGACCGCGTCAATGCGTTCTGCGACCAGTTTCTGCCGATTCTCGAGGAGACGCTGGCGCTGCTGACGCGCAACAAAATCTTCCAGGACCGCACGGCGGGCATCGGCGTCATCGCGAAGGAGGACGCCATTGCCTACGGCCTCACCGGGCCCAACCTGCGGGCCAGCGGCGTGCCGCTCGACCTCCGCAAGGACCAGCCTTACTGCGGTTATGAGCAGTACGAATTCGACGTTCCCGTCGGCAGCAAGGGCGACTGCTACGATCGCTACCTCTGCCGCGGTGAGGAGATGCGCCAGTCGGTGCGCATCGTCCGGCAGGCGATCAGCCATTTTCCCGGCGGCGACTGGTACGCGCGGGATGCCCGGCGGATCTTCGCGCCGCCCAAGGACAAGATTCTCACCAGCATGGAGGAGCTGATCCAGAACTTCATTCTCGTGACCGAGGGCCCGCAGATGCCGGCCGGCGAGGTGTATTTCGAGGCCGAGAACCCCAAGGGCGCCCTCGGCTTCTATGTGGTATCCAAGGGCGGCGGCGTCCCGTGGCGCCTGAAGATCCGCAGCCCGTCGTTCTGCAACCTCAGCATCCTGCCCCGGGTGTGCGTCGGCGCGATGGTCGCCGACATCGTCTCCATCCTGGGCTCCTTCGACTTCGTGATGGGCGAGTGCGATCGCTGATTTCCGATCCAGGCGGTTTCAACCACCGAGACACAGAGCACACAGAGACATGAATCATTTGAACGCGATCTCCCGGCTTCTTTGTGCCCTCTGTGCCTTTGTGGTTTCAAGATGAAGCTCAAGCCCGAAACCCTCCAGAAGATCGACGAGGTCATCACGCACTATCCGGTGAAGCGAAGTGCGGCGTTGCCGCTGCTGCACCTGGTGCAGGAGGATCAGGGGTTTGTTTCCCCGGAGGCCATCGAGTGGATCGCGCAGAAGCTCGAACTGCAGCCGATCAACATCTACGAGCTGGTCACGTTCTACCCGATGTTCCGGCAGAAGCCCGTCGGCCGTCGCCACATCAGGGTTTGCCGGACGCTGTCGTGCGCGCTGGTGGGCGGCTACCAGGTCTGCGAGGAGTTCCGCAGGCAGTTCGACTGCGCGCCCGGCGAGACGTCGGCGGACGGGGAGGTGACCATCGAGTTCGTGGAATGTCTGGCGAGCTGCGGCACCGGCCCGGTCGTGATGATCGATGAGGAGCTGCACGAAAAGGTTGATTCCGCCCGGGCGCGCGAGCTCGCCGCGCGGATCAAACAGGAGGCCGCGGTCCGCGGCGTCCAGGGGGGCCGTTGACCATGACCGAAACGCCTCCCACCGACCTGCTTTTCACCTATGGCACGCTGCGGCGGGCCGCGGGGCATGCCGCGCACCGCCTGCTGGCCGATGGCGCGGAACTGGTGGGCCACGGCACGGTGAAGGGCCGCCTGTATCAGGCCGTCGACTTTCCCGTATTCGTGCACGATCCGCAGGGCGCGGCCGTCACCGGCGAGGTCTACCGGGTGTTTGCGCCGCAAGCCGCCTTCGTGCGGCTCGATCAATACGAGGGCTTCGACCCGGCCTCGCCCGACACGAGCGAATTCCGCCGGGATCTCGTGCCCGTCACCCTGCGTGACGGGCGCACTGTGACCGCCTGGGCTTACGTCTTCCAGCGCCCGTTGTTCGACCTGCAGCCGATTCCGCACGGCGACTACGCGAAATTCCTGCGCGAGGACAGCGGGCCCGCCAGCCGCTGAGCCCGAATGCTTCACCCTTGAATTGCACCGTCCATGCCGCCTTTCGCTGAACGCCGCCTGATCTGCCAGCATCTTGGCGAGCCCGGCTACACAACCGACCTCCCGTGTTACCTGCGGCACGGCGGCTACGAGGTGTTGCGGAAATCGGTCGTGCGCCGGCCGGAGGAACTGATTGACGAGGTGAAGAAGTCCGGCCTGCGCGGGCGGGGCGGCGCCGGGTTCCCCTGCGGCGTCAAGTGGTCGCTGGTCGACCGCCGCAGCGGCAAGCCCATTTATCTGATCGCCAATGCCGATGAGTCCGAGCCCGGGACGTTCAAGGACCGCTACATCATCCACCAGGATCCGCACCAGCTGCTCGAGGGCATCCTGATCGCGTGCTGGGCGAACCAGGTGAAGCAGGCTTACATCTACATCCGCGGCGAGTTTCCGCAGGGCGCGCGCCTGCTCGAGGCCGCGATTGCCGAGGCGCGGGCGCACCAGTTCGCGGGGCCCAACATCCTCGGCACCGGCTATTCCTGCGAGATCTATGTGCACCGCGGGGCCGGCGCCTACATCTGCGGCGAGGAGACCGGCCTGATCGAGTCGCTCGAGGGCAAGCGCCCCTATCCGCGCATCAAGCCGCCGTACTTCCCCGCGGTGCTCGGTCTCTACCAGTGTCCGACCATCGTGAACAACGTGGAGACCCTCTGCCACGTGAAGCATGTGGCCGCCATGGGCGGCGAGGCCTTCGCGCGGATCGGCACCAACAACAACACCGGCACGCGTCTGCTCTGCGTGAGCGGCCACGTGCGGCGGCCGGGCTACTACGAGTTCGAGTGCGGCAAGATCACCCTCGGCCAGCTGCTCCACGAGGTCTGCGGCGGCCCCCCTCCCGGGCGGAAGTTCAAGGCCGTGATCCCCGGCGGCTCGTCCTCCAAGGTCCTCCGGTTCGGCGAACGGTTCAACCTGCGGCTGCGCGACGGCTCGACGGTGGACTGGGGGGTGGAGGACATCCCGCTGGACTTCGATTCGCTGGCGGCGTGCGGCTCGATGGGCGGCTCCGGCGGCGTAATCGTGCTCGACGATTCGGCCGACATGGTCGCGGCGCTGGCGAATATCGCGGCCTTCTACGCCCACGAGAGCTGCGGCCAGTGCACGCCCTGCCGCGAGGGCTCGCTCTGGATGAAGAAGATCACCGCCCGCATGGTGCACGGCGACGCCCGCCCCGGCGACGGCGAGCTGCTCAAAAGCGTGGCGGACCAGATCGCCGGCCGCACCGTCTGCCCCTTCGGCGAGGCCTGCGCCTGGCCCACGCAGAGCTTCGTCCAGAAATTCGGCGACGAGTTCAAGGACTACGCCGAGGCCGGCAAGCACCGAAGCGCCGCCACCCCCGCGCTCGTGTAGGAATCCGCCATGATCGCATCCCCCCAACCTGAACGCATTGCCGTGAATATCGACGGCCGGGAGGTGCTGGTGCCGAAAGGCACGAACATGATCGAGGCCGCCCGCCTGGTTGGCATCGAGATTCCGCATTTCTGCTACCATCCGAAGCTGAGCGTCGCGGGCAATTGCCGCATGTGTCTCGTGGAGATGGGCATGCCGGCGCTGGATCCCGCCACGAAGCAGCCGGTGATGGACCCGGCGACGGGCCGGCCGAAGATCAACTGGGTGCCCAAGCCGACCATCGCGTGCTTCACCAACGCCGCGCCCGGCTTGCACATCCGCACGACCACGCCGCTGGTCAAGGACTGCCGCGAAGGGGTGATGGAATTCCTCCTCATCAACCACCCGCTCGACTGCCCGATCTGCGACCAGGCCGGCGAGTGCAGGCTCCAGGAGCAGGCCACCGGTTACGGCCGTGGCTATTCGCGCTTCACTGAGCCCAAGAACGTCAAGCCCAAGCGGACCCTGCTCGGCCCGCGCGTCATGCTCGACGACGAGCGCTGCATCCTCTGTTCCCGCTGCGTGCGCTTCTGCAAGGAGGTCGCCCGGGATGACGTGCTCGGCTTTGTCGACCGGGGCAGCTACAGCACGCTTACCTGCTACCCGGGCCGGAAGCTGGAGAACAACTACTCGCTCAACACCGTTGACATCTGCCCGGTCGGCGCGCTCACCAGCACGGATTTCCGGTTCAAGATGCGCGTGTGGTTCCTCAAGGTGACGCCCAGCATCTGCGCCGAGTCCTCGGTCGGCGTGAATACGGAAGTCTGGAGCCGTGAAGGTGTGATCTACCGCATCACCCCGCGCCGTAACGACGAGGTGAACGACGTGTGGATGGCCGACAGCGGCCGGATGCTCTACAAACAGGTGACCGCCGACGACCGCCTGACCCGGCATAGGGTCGGCGGGAGCGAGACCTCCGCTGCCGAGGCGATGGCGAGGGCGGCAGAACTGCTCAAGGCGGGCGGCGTGGCGATCGTCGGTTCCGGACGCAGCAGCGTCGAGGAGCAGTTTCTGACCAGGAAGCTCGCCGACGCGCTCAAGGCGCCGGTCGGGCTCGTCGGGCGGGTGGGGCAGGGCGACGGCCTGCTCATTTCCGCCGACCGCAATCCGAATATCCGCGGCGCGCTCGTCACCGGCCTCATCAAGACGCTGCCGGGGCCGCGGCTCACCGAGCTCGCGGCGCTGATCGATGCCGGCCAGGTGAAGACAGTGCTGAGCATCGGCGAGGACCTCGCCGCCGCCGGCCTCGGCGCGGCGCAGCTGAAGAGAATTTCCGTGGTGTACCTCGGCACGCACGCCAACGCGACGAGCGCCGCGGCCGCGGTCGTGATGCCGACGCTGACCGTCTTCGAGAAAGCCGGGACCTTCGTCAACCAGCAGTTCCGCCTCCAGAAGTTCGCGCCCGCCGTCCCCGGGCCCCGCGGCGTGGACGACGATTTGGTGACGCTCGGGAAACTCGTGGCGGCCGCCGGTGGGCCGGCACTGGCCGGCGCTGTCGATGGCCTCTGGACCGCGCTGGCCGCCGAAATCAAATCATTGGCCGTGGTCACCTACCAGAACCTGCCGGCCACCGGCCTGTTGCTCGACGGGAGCGCGTTCGCGGCGCTCCCCTTCCCCGAAGGCGAGGCATTGCATTTCAAACCGGCCGGCCCCGCGACGGCTCCCCAGCCATGATCGATTTCTGGACCAGCCTGCACCCGGTCATCCAGGGCCTGATCAAGGGTCTGGCGGTGATCTGCGTCATCTTCCCGATCGCGGGGGCGTGCTCCATGGCTGAACGCAAGGTCTCGGCCTGGCTGCAGGGACGCTTCGGACCCAACCGGGTCATGGTGCCGTGGTTCACGTGGGTGCCATTCCTCGGGCGATGGCTCCAGCGGTTGGGCGCCTTCAACCTGCTGGCCGACGGCGGCAAGCTGCTCTTCAAGGAGGATCCGCTGCCCGGCCACGTGAACAAGTTCTATTACCTGATCGCCCCGGGGATCGCCATGATCCCGGCGTTCACGACCGTGACCGTCGTGCCGTTCGGGGCCTATCTCGACGAGGCGGGCCGGCTCGTGCCGCTCATGCTGGCCGACGTCGACGTCGGCCTGCTCGCGGTCTTCGCGATCGCGTCGCTGGGCATCTACTCGATGATCCTGGCCGGTTGGGCCTCCAACTCGAAATATCCGTTTCTGGGCAGCGTGCGCGCCTCGGCCCAGCTCATCTCGTACGAGCTGTCGCTGACGTTGTCCGTACTGCCGGTGTTCCTCTGGGTCAACGCGCCGGGTGTGCCGGGGACGCTCAGCCTGGCGCGCGTGGTCGCTTTTCAGAGCCAGCCCGGCTTCTGGGGCGGCACGTGGTTTTTCATGCTCATGCCGATCTCGGCCCTGATCTTCCTCGTGGCGCTCTTTGCCGAGACCAACCGCCTGCCATTCGACATGATCGAGTCCGAGGCCGATCTCGTCGGCGGTTTCCACACGGAATACGGCTCGTTCAAGTGGTCGCTCTTTTTCGTGGCCGAGTATTCGCACATGGCCGTCGGGTCCGGCGTGTTCGTGCTCCTGTTCTTCGGCGGCTGGAACCCGCTGCCCTGGCTGCCGCTCGGCGGCCTGCTCGGCTGGCTCCAGCACCTCACGGGCTGGCAGTGGTGGCTCAATCCATTCGTCATGGGGATCCTCTCGATCGCCATATTCCTCGCGAAGGTGCTGTTCATGATTTTCTTCTTCATGTGGGTGCGCTGGACCGTGCCGCGCTTTCGCTACGACCAGGTCATGCGCATCGGCTGGCGCGGCTTGCTCCCTCTCGCGATCGTCAATCTCGTCATCTATGCGCTGGTGATCGCCGTAATCCAAAGATGAACCGCCGACTCAGCAGCGACGCAGGCCTTGTCCGGGACGGATCCGCGGTCATCCCGCCGCCTTCGCTTGGCCGGACTCTTCCCTCCTAATTCCGCCATCTTTCTTCACTCTCATGGCCGTCATCCCAGTCGAACGCCGTCCGCTCACGCTCGCCGAGCGCACCTACCTGCCGCAGGTGTTGGGCGGACTGCTGATCACCATCCGGCACTTCTTCGGCCGGCGCGTGACGCTGGAGTATCCCGAGCAGCGGCCCGAGATTCCGCCGGGCTATCGCGGTGTGCCCACGCTCGTCAGGGACCCCCATGGCCGGGAGAAATGCGTGTCCTGCCAGCTCTGCGAGTTCGTCTGCCCGCCCAAGGCCATCCGCATCACGCCGGGCGAAATCCCGGCGGACGCGCCCACCGCCCACGTCGAGAAGGCGCCGCGGGAGTTCGAGATCAACATGCTGCGCTGCATCTATTGCGGCCTGTGCGAAGAGGTCTGCCCCGAGGAGGCCATCGTGCTGCAGAACGTCTACTCGCTCTGCGGCTACTCGCGCGGCGAGCTGGTCAATAACAAGGCGAAGCTCTATGAGTTGGGCGGCACGTTGCCCGACCGGCATTTCAAATGGGACAAGAAGAAGGCGGCGGCCGCGCAGGCCGGCGCGCACGCCTGAACTGCCATGTCCTCCGCTTCCCGCTTCAACTAACCCCGCGCCCCGTTCATGGCCGATTTCCTGTTCTACCTGTTCGCGTTTCTGACGGTCCTGGCCTCCGCCGGCGTGGTGGCGAACCGCAACGCCGTCAACGCCGCCCTGTGCCTGCTGCTCAGTTTCGCCGGCATCGCCGCGCTTTTTACGCTGCTGGATGCCGGCCTGCTGGCGTTTGTGTTCGTGCTCGTTTACGCCGGCGCCGTCGTGGTGCTATTCCTTTTCGTGGTCATGCTGCTCGATGTGCAGGGTGGCGACCGCCGCCACCCCTACCGGGCCCTGGCGGCCGCAGCCGCGGCGATCGCCCTGACCCTGCTCACGCTGGGCCTGGTGTCGTTCCTCGGGCGGGGCCGGCTGCCGGAGGGCAGTCCGGCCGCGGTGCCGGGCTTCAAGGAGTTTTCCGCCCGCTTGTTCACCACCTACCTGCTACCGGTGGAGGTGACCGGCTTCCTCCTGCTGGTGGCCATGCTCGGGGTGGTGGTCATCAGCCGGCGCCTGGATGGAAAGGAGGCGGCCCGATGAACTCGTGGCCTCCGGTGCTCCTGGTCGGCTGGCTGCCGGCCGCGGTGGGGCTCAATCATTACCTGCTCGTGAGCGTGCTGGTGTTCGCCGTCGGTTTCCTCGGGGTGCTCGTGCGCCGGAACACCCTCGTGATCTACATGTGCCTCGAGCTGATGCTCAACGCCGCCACCCTCGCCGCCGTCGCCTTCTCCCGCTACAACGGCACCAGCGACGGCCCCATCTTCGTTTTCTTCATCATCACGGTTGCGGCCGCCGAGGTGGCGGTCGGCCTCGCCATCATCGTTGCCCTCTTCCGCCTGCGCCGCACCGTGCAGGTCGAGGAGCTGGACGCGCTGAAGAACTGATATCGTCATGACCTCGCTTCGCGATCGACCCTCTCCTGCAGGAGCCTGCTCGCAGGCGAATCCGTCATGGGATCGCGCGCAAGCGCGCTTCAACGACTGAGCCATGACTCCAGCGCAGCTCACCGCCCTCGTCCTGTTGATCCCGCTGGCCTCGGCCGCGGTGATCGCGCTGTTCCTGCGGCGCCGGGGCGCGCTGGCCGCGGCGGTGTCGGTGGCGGCGGCGGCAGCCATGGCGGCGGTTTCGTCGCTCCTGATCTTCGGCGGCCACCGCGATTTCCCCGCCGCGATCGAATGGCTGCGCCTGGGGAGTTTCTCCGTCTCGCTGGGGGTGAAGTTCGACGATCTCGCCGCGCTGATGCTCTTCGTCGTGAGCATCGTGGGCTTCTTCATCCACGTGTTCAGCCTGGGCTACATGCACGACGATCCCGCCCGGGGCCGGTACTTCGCGGGGCTGTCGGTCTTCATGCTGTCGATGGGCGGCATCGTGCTGGCTGACAATCTGTTCATGCTTTTCATCTTCTGGGAGCTCGTGGGTTTCAGCTCCTACCTGCTGATCGGCCATTGGTATGAGCGACCATCGGCGTCGGACGCCGCCAAGAAGGCTTTCGTCGTCAATCGGGTCGGCGATTTCGGTTTTCTGCTGGGGATCATCGCCTGCTACTGGCTCAACCACACCGTCAATCTGACCGAGCTGGCGGCCAAGGGGGCGGGGGGCGGCCTGGTCTTCAGCCGCGCCATCCCGCTGCTGCTCTTCTGCGGCGCGGTCGGGAAATCGGCGCAGATGCCGCTGCAGGTCTGGTTGCCCGACGCCATGGAGGGCCCAACGCCGGTGTCCGCCCTGATCCACGCCGCCACGATGGTCGCCGCGGGCGTCTACATGCTCTGCCGCATCCAGGTGCTCATGGTGCCGGATGCCCTCACGGTGATCATGTGGATCGGAACGCTGACGGCGCTCTATTCCGCAATCTGCGCGATCGTGCAAACCGACATCAAGCGGGTGCTGGCCTACTCGACGCTCTCGCAGCTGGGCTACATGATCGCGGCGTTCGGCTTGGGGTCGTACCTGATCGCCCAGCCGCCGAGATTCCAGGTGCCGGGCGGCGGGGTGATCACGGCCGTGACGGTCGTGATCGGCTCGGGCGCCGCCGCGGCAATGTTCCACCTCACGACGCACGCCTTCTTCAAGGCGCTGCTCTTCCTCGGCTCCGGCTCGGTCATCCACGCCTGCCATCATGAGCAGGACATCTTCAGACTGGGCGGATTGGCGAAGAAGATGCCATGGACTTTTGGGACCTTCACCGTCGGTGTGTTCGCGATCATCGGCATGCCGTTCTTCGGCGGCTTCTTTTCCAAGGACGCCATCCTGTACTTGGCGCATGAGAAGAACTCCGTCGTGTTCGGCGTGCTCGTCTTCACGGCGGTGCTGACGGCGCTCTACATGACGCGCCTCTGGCGCATCACCTTCTTCGGCGCCGCCCGCTCCGCGCCAGCGGAACATGCGCGTGAGAACGGCGCAATCATGATCATCCCGCTGGTTGTCCTGGCGATCGGGGCCGCGCTCGGCGGCTACGGATTCGTCTACGACCGGCTGCTCGGCGGCGCCTTCCGGGGGATTCTGGGATTGGTGCCGGAGCCGGAGGGCGCGAGCCACTGGACCATGGTGGCGATCGGCAGCGGCGCCATGCTGATCGGTCTGCTCGGCGCGCTCGTGTACTACCGGCCGGCGGCGGCCGATCCGCTGCAGACCCGCGTGCCGGTCGTTTTCGGGGTGCTGACGCTGCTCAAGGAATCCTTCGACCGTTTGTACGGCTATTATGTCGCCAAGGTGCAGCAGCGCCTCGCGGTGCTGCTCGACGTGCTGGAGCAGGTGTTTCTCGCCGGCTGGCTCATCCGGGGCGGGGCGGGCGTGGTCGACCTGGTGGGCATGGGTGCCCGGGCGCTCCATGTCGGGCGGATCAGCGCCTACGTCTACTGGTTCCTGCTGGGCGTGGCGCTCCTGTGGGGCTTCGCGGCCGGAGTCTTCTAGCTTCAATTCGCCACCATGGATGTCGTGAACTCAAACCTCGTTCTGCTGGCCGTGGCCACGCCGCTCGCCGCGGCGGGGGCCATTGCGTTCGGCCTGCCGAAGCGGTTCGCGACCAAGCTGGCCGCGGCGGCCTTCGCCGTGCCGGCCCTCATTGCGCTCTGGCTGTGGAGCCAGTTTCCCGCCTACGAGGCGATTCCGGCGGCGCGCCTGGGTTTCGCGTTCTACAGTCTCCACGCCTTGGGGCTGGAGAAGATGGGCATTCATCTGACGCTGGGCCTGAATGGCATCTCGCTGCCGCTGTTCGTGCTGGCGGGCGTCGTCGGTCTCGCCGCCGGCCTCTACGCCCTGCAGTCGGGCGCCGCCCGGCTGAAGATCTACCTGCTGCTGCTGCTGCTCATGCAGGGCGGCCTGCTGGGCGCCTTCGCCTCGATCGACCTGTTCTTCTTCTATTTCTTCCACGAGCTCGCGCTCATTCCGACGTTCATCATGGTCGGCGTCTGGGGAACCCGCCGCGCGGGCGTCAACCGCTATGCGGCGATGAAGATGGCGGTCTACCTCACCGTCGGGGCCATGCTCTCGCTGGTCGGACTCATCGCCCTCTATCAGAAGAGCGGCGTGGAGAGCTTCGATCTGATCAACCTGCGACTGGCGCTCGCGGAGGCGCCCCTGCGCGGGAGCCTGCAGAAATACCTCTTCGGCCTGCTCCTGTTCGGCTTCGGCATCCTCGTTTCGCTCTGGCCGTTCCACACGTGGGCTCCGCTCGGGTACGGCGCCGCGCCCAGCTCGGCGGCGATGCTCCATGCCGGCGTGCTCAAGAAGTTCGGCCTCTATGGCCTGATCCAGATCGCGCTGCCGCTGTTGCCCGCGGGGGGGACCGCGGGCCTCACCCTCGCCCTGCCGGGGCTGCCGCCGCTGCATGCCACGTGGACCGGACTGCTGGCCTGGCTGGCCTTGGGCAACGTCCTGGTGATCGGGTTTGTCACCATGGCCCAGCGCGACCTGAAGCAGCTGGTGGGCTACAGCTCGGTCATGCACATGGGCTATGCTTTCCTGGGCGTGGCCTGCCTGTCGACGCTGGGCGCCGGGGGCGTGGTGCTGCTCATGGTCGGGCACGGCCTGTCGGTCGCGCTGCTCTTCCTGCTCTCGACGAGCATCTACCATCGAACGCAGACCTTTGAGCTCGCCGAGATGGGCGGTCTGGCGCCGATGGCTCCGGTGCTCGCGGCGTTCTTCGCGGCCGCCATGCTCGCGAGCATCGGTCTGCCGGGTTTCGCCAATTTCTGGGGCGAACTCACCATCTTCGTGGCCCTGTGGGGCTACTCGCCATGGATGACGGCGGCGGCCGCCGCCGGGATCATCATCTCCGCCGTCTACGGCCTGCGCGCGGTGGCGCGGGTGTTCTTCGGGCCGCCGACGCCGGAATTCGCGCGGGTTGCCGCCAGCCGGCCCCCGGCCGATCTGCGCTGGAGCGAGCGGCTGCCCGCCTTGATTCTTCTCGCCGCGCTCCTGTTCGTCGGCGTCTGGCCGCGCTCGATCTCGGGTCCGCTCAATCAGGCGCTCCAGACTCTCCCGCCCGCTGTCGCGGCCGCCCAACTCGCCGCCGCCAAGTAACCCGCCGCCATGCTTGCCGCCGTCAATCTGTCCGCCCTCCAGGCCGCCGCCGACTCCAACCAGTGGGTGGCGGTCTTCCCCGAGCTGATGCTGGGCTGCATCGCCTTGGCGCTGCTCGTGCTTGAATTGGTGCTGCCCAAGGCCCAGCGGGCGCTGATCCCGGCGGTCGCCCTGGTCAGCCTGCTGGCCGTGCTCGTGGGCGTGGCGATCAATTTCCACACGGCCTTTCTCAATAGCGCCAGCAGCCTGACGTTCGGCGGGCTGTTGCGTCACACCGAGGGCGGCCAGTTCATGCGGGTGTTCTTCCTGCTCAGCGCCCTCCTCGTCTGCCTGCTCGGGATGATCACGCTGGACCGCCAGCCCGTGCCCCGGACCGAGTTCTACCACATCGTGCTGGTGGTCACGGCGGCGCTGATGCTCCTCGTGCAGAGCAATCATTTCGTGATGTTCTTTGTGGCGCTGGAGACGGTCACGGTCGGCTTCTACATTCTCGTGAGCTACTTTCGCACGAGCGCGGCCTCGCTCGAGGCCGGCCTCAAGTACCTCATCCTCGGGGCGCTCAGCTCGGCCATCCTGCTTTTCGGCATCGTCCTGCTCTATGGCGTGGCCGGCAACCGCGCCCTGCCCGGGGCCACCGCCGAACCCATGAGCTTCGGCGCGCTGCGCGGTTTCCTCGCGGCCAATCCCGACAACTTCCTAGCCAATATCGGCGCCTTGCTCGTGCTCGCGGGCGTGGCCTTCAAGATTGGCGCGGTGCCCTTCCAGATCTGGATCCCCGATGTCTACCAAGGCGCGCCGACGCCGGTGACCGCGTTTCTTGCCGTCGCCTCCAAGGCCGGGGGGTTCGCGGTGCTGCTCCTGCTGGTGCTGGGCGTCTTCAGCCCGCTGCAGGACGCCATCGTGCCCGTCCTCTCGGTGATGGCGGCCGCCACCATCCTCTTCGGCAACCTCGCCGCGCTTTCCCAGCACAACGTCAAGCGCCTGATGGGCCTGTCGGGCATCTCGCACGCCGGCTACCTGCTCCTCGGCGTGATTGCCGCCATCTATCGCGAACCGCTCGCAGTGGGCGCCGTCTACTTTTACCTGCTGGCCTACCTGCTGGCGTCGTTCGCCGTGTTCGCGGTGATGGCGCATGTCGCGGGCGACCGCGACGCCGACCAGGAGCTTGAGCATTACGCCAACCTGGCGCGCGAACGGCCGTTTCTTGGCGCGGTGCTGGCCGTGGGGCTCGGTTCGCTCGCCGGCATCCCGCCGCTGGCCGGATTCATGGGCAAGCTGCTCGTGTTCATCGCCGCCTTCAAGGCGGGCCTCTACGGCTTGCTGCTGGTGGCCGTGGCCGGTGTGGTGATCTCGATTTATTACTACTTTGGCTGGATGCGGGCGGCGTTCTTCCCGACGCCAGAGGTGCCGGCCGGGCCCGGCGAGACGCCAGCACCGGCGGTCGCCCGGGTGGGATTGGCCGCCGGCACAGCGATGGTTGTGCTGGCCGTCGCGTCGGTCGTCCTCGGCTTCTATCAGGGGGCGATTGGCGAATGGCTCGTCTTGCGTTGAACGCCCGCGCCGAGCGCCAGCTCCGCGCCAGGCGGGGATGGCGGGGCGCATCGCTCGCGCTTATTCGTTGCTTTCTCGCCCCTGCCTCTGTGCTTTCGGAAGCGAACCCCGCTGCATGAAAGTCACCGCGCTCGCCCTCGTCCCGCCGCCGGCCGCCGCTGATCTGCCCCAAGTGACGCCGGAGCTCCTCGCCTCGGTGCTGGCGCGCTACTCCCGCAGCAACGAGGGTCTGGCGAAGATCCTCGCGAAGGTCGACGTCGCCCATCCCGACGAGTCCATCGATCGCATCCTCAAATTCGTCGATTACGGGCACGCCTCGATCGGCGGCCTCACCGGCGGTCTCGCCGTCGCGGTCGACGACGTCTCGATGTGGCTGGCGTACAAGATATTTGAGATTTCCCCGATGGCCGACGGCCAGGAAGCGAGCACGCGCTACATCGCGATGGACGCCGTTAATCTGCCGTCGCCCGTGGAGCTCGGCCTGCCCGACGACCTCGCGCCGCGCTGGCGGGAGCTCATGGCGCGGGCTTTTGCGGCCTATCATGCCGAGTGCGCCCGCCTGGAGGCGCTGGGCGGGCAGGAGCCGGCGCGCGTGCGGGTCCCGCCGGGTGCCAAGCCGGCGGTGGTCGCCCGCATCCGCAAGAACTACGCCCTGGACCGCGCCCGTTATTTCGTTCCCCTGGCCACCCGCACCAGTCTCGCGCTGGTGCAGACTTCGCGCATGTGGGCGCAGACGGTGAAGCACCTCGCTTCGCTCCCGCAGCCCGAGGCGCGGGCCGCCGCCGGGGCCATTCGCACCGAACTCCTCAAGCTTTCGCCGCGGCTCCTGCGCCACAGCGACGCGGAATCCTCCTACGAGGAAGAGGCGCGGCAGGAGCTGGCGGCGGCGCTCCGGCTCGGGCTCGAGCGCCTCACCGCGGAACCGCTCGCCGACGCGGTCTGGGTGAAGGTCGATCGCGACACGCCGCCGTGGTTGTCCGAGGACCAGCCGGTGGCCGAGGCGTTGCGCCACCGGGCCAACCGCTACGGACGGAGCGGTGCGGCCATCCGCCGCATGCGGGTGACGTTCGCCTGGAACAACCTCGCCCTGGCCGAACTGCGCGACCTCAATCGCCACCGGACCGGCCATCGCTATACGCCGCTGATCCAGGCCGGCTTCTACCTGCCGCCCGAAGTGCCGCGCGCCCCCCACGCCGCGTTGCTCGCCGATCAAGTCGCGCTCACGGCCGAGCTGCTCCGGCGGGGATCGCCCGCCTATGTCTACTCACTCCTGCTCGGCGCGCAGACGCCGTTCGAGCACGGGACCCACGCCGACAAGTTCATCTACGAGGCCGAGCTTCGTACCGGTCTCGGCGCCCATTTTCGCTATGCGGAACACCTTGGCGCCGCGCTTCGGGAGTTCTTCCGACAGGTTCCGGAGGCGAAGGAGTGGGTGACGGAAGGCACTGCCGAGCCGGAGTGACTGCTTCCGGCCGCATTTCCGGGCGAGAATAGACTTGCGAACAGGCCGTGGGTCGGAAGCATTCCAATCGGCTGCCAATCATGATCTTGTCAGATTCTTCCCGGCTGACTGAGCCGCCCGCGGCGCGTTTCGGCCCGGCAGGATTGGCAATCCCTCCCCCGTCCTAACCCCGGCACAACGCTCCGTTCTCATGTGCGCGTTCAAGGTCCTGCAGTTCAACATGCAGTTTGGACAGAACTGGAACGAAGCGAATCCCGACGTCGCTCCGGTCAACCTTGACGTCACCATCGGCGAGATTCGCGGCCACGAGGCCGACATCGTGCTGCTGCAGGAAGTCGAACAGTGCCGACCGGGCGGCGTGCAGCCCGATCCTCCTCCCAATTTCTCCCGCCTGCGCGACGCGCTGACGGACTATGATAGTTTCTTCTCCTACCCCAAACCGGACCCCCGGGAACTGCCGTTTGGCATCGGGCTGGCGATCCTTTCGAAAACCCCGCTGGGCGACACGGTGCGGCGCGACCTGCCGTCGCCGGCGGTCGAGTTTCATTTTCGCGGCGAGCGGAAGACCCCCACCGACCGGCTGCTGATCGGGGCGAAGACCGCCATCGATGGCCGGGCGCTGCAGCTCTTCAACACTCACCTGCTTGCTTGGTTCATGCTCAGTGCCAGCAGCGAGGAGAACACCAGCCAGCGGCAGTTTCTCGTCGATCAATTGCGCGACGTGGCGGGCCCCACGGTGCTGGGCGGCGATTTCAATGTCCGCCAGCATGACTCGCTCGTGACCCAATTCGCCAAGGCCGGCTATCAAACGGTGCAGACCGAGGAAGCCACGTGGCGCCGCCAGCCCTACGTGCTCGATCACCTCTTCTACAACCGCTTCCTGCGGCCGGTGCGCCACGCAGTGCGGCAGACGCCGGCCTCGGACCATCACATGCTGGTGGCGGAGTTTGAGTTCGTGGACTGAGCCGCGCCCTACGGCGCGGGCGGCGCCTGTTCCCGGCGCACCTTCTCCTTCTCCGCCTCCTTCTCCTCGGCCAGGCGGACCCTCTCGCTGACCAGTTGGCGCCTGACCTTCTCGGCTTCCTCCTCGTTGCCCGCCGCCAGCAGGTCATCGAGCTGCTTCTTCAGGAAAATCTCCCGTTCGGCAATCTTGCCCAGGTAAACTCGTTCGATGTCAGCGAGCCGGGCCTTCTGCCCGGCGGTGAGCGGGGCGCCGGCGGCGGGATCCGAGGCCCGCAGGCGCTCCATGGCGAGTTCGTAGGCGCTTTTCATGGGGAGGCGAGGAGCCCAATACATACCGGCGGCCGAGGGTGACGCAATGCCGGAGCACCGGGCTTTGCCGGCATCAAGGGACGGGATTCAGGCCCCGAGTTTCACCCCGAAGAGGAGCAGCAGCCCCACGAAGACAAAGGGCGGCCAGAAACCGCCGCGGTCGCGCCGCCAGTGCCAGGCGTAGCCCGCCAAGCACAGGACCAGCAGGGCGGCGTGACCCGCGGGCCCGAGCCAGGCCGCGCGGAACTGCGCGGTGCGGTACACGCCGGGTACCGCCATCGCCGCCCGCAGCAGGAAATCCATCGACCACGCCAGCAAAGCCCCGGCATGGTTAAAGAGCCCGCTGGCGCCCAGGCACCCCACCAGTCCACACAGCAGCGACAGGAACCCGGCGCCGATGACGAGAGTGGACATCGGGATCAGCACCAGGTTGATGGCCAACGAGCCGGGCGTAAGCAGCTGGAAGAACTGGACGGTCGACAGGGTGCTGACTAGCGCGGCGGCCAGCCCGATCCCGACCATGCCGAGGAACCAGCGCCACAGCGCCGCGGTAGCGCGCCGCAGCCGTCCCCACGTGGCCTCGGGCAGCGAGGCGAAAAGCGGCCAGCGGGCCTGCAGCGCCTCGGTGAGGGGCAGTCCCAGCAGCAGCAGCACCGTCACGATGCCATAGGACATCTGGAAACTGGCACTGAACAGCTGCATGGGTTCGATCAGCAGGATCAGAAGCGCGGAGGCGGCCAGGGCGGCGAGCGGATTGCCGGGCCGCCGCAACGAGAAGGAGGCGATGAGCGCCGCGGACATCAAGAACGCCCGCACCGCCGACGGACTGGAGCCCGTGATCTCGACGTAGAGCCAGAGCGCCGCGAGGCTGACCACGGCCGCCGCCAGGCGCGGCAGGCGGAGCAGGGTGAGCAGGATCTGCATGCTGAGGGCGATCGCCGTGATGTTCAGGCCGCTGATGGCGAAGAGATGCATCGTGCCGCTGTGCATGAAGAGTTCCTGCTGGTCCTCGCTCATCTCCTGCTTCTGTCCGAGCATCATCGCCCGCAGAATGGCGGCGAGCGCCGGCCGGTCAGCCAGCCCGGCGCCCAGGATGGCATGGAAGCGCTGCTCGGCCGCCTGGCAGAAGCGTGCGTACCCGGAGGGAGCGGCCGCTTCGCCCAGCCACCGGCCGCGGGTGAACTTGAACGTCATCCCCGCGTTGGCGATGTACTCGTCGAAGCTCCCGGGACGCCCCGACCGGGCGAGCGGCGCGAGCACGCCGACCGCGAGAATTTCACTGGTACGCAGGATCGCAGGGGCGGAGGGCGGCCGATTGAGAGAGAAATAGACTCGCTGGCCGACGAGGTCGCGCAGGTGGGCGTCGGCTCCCGTGACGACCGCCAGGCCGCTGGCGCGTTGGCCACCCGGCGGCGCTGCGAACAGGCGCTCGATCCGCAGTACCAGCCGCGCCTCGCGAGCCGGCAACGCGTCCCAGACCGCCAGACGGTGGAGGCGCAAATTGACGTAGGCCATGCCCGCGAGGGCGACGGCTAGAGCGAGGGCCAGGGACCAGGCGCCACGAGCAGGCGGGGGCCGATGCCAGGCGAGGGTCACCGCCGCACCCACGAACAGAGCGGCGGGCGCGAGCAGGATTGCCGGGGGCACGGCCCAAATCCTTCCCGCGGCCAGGCCGGCCATGAACGGCAACAACAGCCAAAGCAGCGGAGCGCGATGGCCGGGGCGGCCGGGGCTCATGACTTAGGGCCGGTGATTGATGAATCGCCGGCTGCCGAGCGCGAGGCTTCGCTCCAGACCGCGCCGCAGATACCTCCGGGCGGCGGCCACGGCCTGATCGAGCGCCAGTCCCTTGGCCAGATTGGCGGTGATCGCCGCCGACAGCGTGCAGCCGCTCCCGTGAGTGTCGACGCCCGGGATCCGCGGGCCCCGGTAGGTCCGGGCACTCCCGTCCGGGCGCGCCAGCACGTCAGTGAGATCGGCGCCCGGCAGGTGCCCGCCCTTGACCAGGAAGGGAACGCCATAGGTCCCGGCGAGCCGCCGGCCCGCCGCGGCCATCGCGGCCGGCGTCGATGGCCGCTCGCCCAGCAGGACCGCCACTTCGTCGAGGTTGGGGGTGGCCAGCGCGGCCCGCGGCAGGAGTTTCTCGCGCACGACGGCGAGCGCCTCGGGCCGAAGCAGCACCGCGCCGCTCGTCGCCACCATGACGGGATCGACCACCCCCGGGATTTCCGGATGCTCGGCGAGGAATTCGGCCACCGCGCCGATGATTTCCGCCGAGTAGAGCATGCCGGTCTTGAGTGCGCGCACCGTGAAGTAGCGATGCACCTGCGCGATCTGCTCCGCCACGAACGGAGCCGGCAGCGCCTCGATTGCCGTCACGCCCCCGGGGTTCTGCGCGGTCAGGCAGGTGATGGCCGTCGTGCCGAAAACGCCATGCGCCGCAAATGTCAGGAGATCCGCCTGGATGCCGGCGCCCCCGCCGCTGTCCGAACCGGCGATGGTGAGGGCGACGGGGAGTTCGGCGGGTGGCATGATGATTTTCCTAGTCATTAATTTCCTTTAATCGAACACATTTTCAAGAATCCTTTCCAACCGCCGGGATTCGTGCCATGCAGGAATAGTCATGGGCGACGGCGAACAACGCGATCTGTTTGGGACGGAGGCACCGGCGGCGCCGGCGCCCGCCGCCGCCGGCGCGGTGCGACCGCCGGTGACCCAGCCGCTCGCCGCGCGAATGCGCCCGCGCACCCTGGCGGAGATGGTTGGGCAGGAGCACATCCTGCGCCCGGGCGGCCTGCTCCCGCGCCTCGTGGCCAGCAACCGCTTTGGCAGCCTCATTTTCTACGGGCCGCCGGGCAGCGGCAAGACTTCGCTCGGCGAAGCCATCGCCCGCGAGACGGGCAGTCGCTTTGTGCGCATCAACGCCGTCATGTCCAACGTTGCCGAACTGCGCGACGTCCTGGCGGCGGCCCGCCGCCGGCCGGAGTCGGCCACCATTCTCTTTATCGACGAGCTGCATCGCTTCAACAAGTCCCAGCAGGACCTGTTGCTGCCCGACGTGGAGGAGGGAGCCGTGCGGCTGATCGGCGCCACCACGCACAATCCGGGGTTTTACGTCAACCCCACGCTCCTCAGCCGCAGCCACCTGTTCCGCCTCGACCCCCTGACGCCGGCGCACGTGGTCGCGGTGCTCAAGCGGGCGCTGGGCGATGCCGGACGCGGGCTGGGCGAGCGCGCCTGCACAGCCGGCGACAAGGTGCTGCTCGACCTGGCCAACCTCTGCGACGGCGACCTGCGCCGGGCGCTCAACGCCCTGGAGGTCATTGTGCTGAGCCTGCCCGCGCGGGCCGAGGTTACCGCCGCCGAGCTGGAGATCTTCGCGCGCGAACGCCGCATCCGCTACGATGCCGATGAGGACGAGCACTACGATACCATCTCCGCCTTCATCAAGAGCTGCCGGGGCGGCGACCCGGACGCCGCGATGTACTGGCTCGCCAAAATGCTGGCGGGTGACGAGGACCCGCGCTTCATCGCGCGGCGCCTGGTCATCCTGGCCTCGGAGGACGTCGGGCTGGCTGATCCGCACGCACTGCCGATCGCGGTGGCCGCCCACCATGCGGTCGACTTCATCGGGCTGCCCGAGGCCGAGCTGACCCTCGCCCACGCCACGCTCTATCTTGCCACCGCGGCCAAGAGCAATTCGGCCGCGGAGGCGCTGATGGCGGCGAAAGCCGCCATTGCCGAACAACCCGTCCAGGCCGTGCCCGTGGCGCTGCGCGACTCCGGGGGCCAGGCGTCGAAGCGCATGGGGCACGGCCAAGGGTACCTGTACAGCCATGAATTTCCGGAGGCCATCTCGGGTCAGGCGTACCTGGAGAAGCCGCTCCCGCTCTACACGGCGAAGACGGCGGGCGCCGAAGCGGCCATCGCCGAGCGCCTGGCGCGCTGGAAGAAACTCCGGGCCGAACTTCAGCGCGGGGCGCGGCGCAAACCGTGAGCGCGCAGGAGGTTCCCGCGGCGCCGCGCGATGCGAAATCGGCGTAAACCTCTGATTGGCGGGGGCGATGCGGCTTGCGGCGGAAGAGGCAGGCGATAGGCTTGGGTGTTTTTCCTATCATGAAGCCCAACGCCTGTCTGTTGAAGCCGGCGCTGCTGGCAGCGCTGCTGGGAGTCGCGGGACCGTTGCTGGCCGGGAGTGCCACGGCGGTGCCTCCACCGAAATCTGGTCTTCGCACGAGCACGGACACGGCGAAGAAGCCGGAGGAGGAGGGCAAGATCGCGGGGCTCGCCGTCGCACGTCCCAGCGGCGGCTTCCTCGGCATCCTCGTCGAGGATGGCAAATTCAAGATCTCCTTCTACGATGCGAAGAAGAAGCCGGTGGCCGTCGATGTGGCCCGGGCCACGGCGCGGTGGCCGGTGCGTTACAAGGTTTTCGACGAACGCACGGTCCTGAACCCGACGGCGGATGGTCTGGCGCTGACCTCGCCCGAGTTCGTCCGCCCGCCCTACAACTTCAAACTCTACCTTTTCCTGTTTGTGGCGGGCAGCGACGAGGCGGCCGAGCATTACGTCGTCGATTTCAAACAATAGCGCCAGGCTCATTGGACCGTCTCGGGGCTGACCTCTCAGGTTTGAGCAGCCACCAGGATTGGTGGTGCGCGGGCGATTGACACCCGCTGATCTTCGCGAGACCGTGGGCGCCTTTTCCGCCGCCCGACCGGTGACCACCATGTCCGCCCCTGCCGCCAACCCGCCGTTTGATTCCGTCGAGGACGCCATTCAGGCGATCGCCGCGGGGCGGATGGTCATCGTGACGGATGACGAGGACCGGGAAAATGAGGGCGATCTGATCATGGCTGCGGCCAAGGTCACGGCGCAAATGGTCAGCATGATGATCCGCTACGGCAGCGGCATCATCTGCGTGCCCACGGTGGAGCCCCAGCTCAAGCGCCTGGGGCTCGGCCCGATGGTGGCGCACAACCGCGAGTCGCGGCGGACCGACTTCACCGTGAGCGTCGATGCCGCCGCCGGCATCACCACCGGCATCAGCGCGCACGACCGCACCCAGGCCATCCGCATCCTGGCCGATCCGGAGGCGCGGCCTGAGCAACTCGTGCAGCCGGGGCATGTGTTTCCGCTGCGCGCCCGTCCGGGCGGGGTGCTGGAGCGGGCCGGGCACACCGAGGCGGCCGTCGACCTCGCGATCCTCGCCGGGCTTTTTCCCGCCGGCGTGCTCTGCGAACTGGTCAATGACGACGGAACGGTGCAGCGGCTGCCGGAACTCGGAGAATTCAAGCGCAAGTTCGGGCTGCAGATGATTTCGATCGCCGAGCTCATTGAATACCGCGTCAAGCGCGACCACCTGATCGAGCGGGTTTGCGCCCGGCCGTTTGCCACGGAGTTTGGCGATTTCACGCTGCACGTTTTCCGGGGAACCCTCGACGGCCGCCAGCACCTCGCGCTCAGCATGGGGGCGCTGGGCCCCGAGGCGACGCTGGTGCGCGTGCACAGCGGCAATCTTCTCAGCGACGTCTTCCGGGCCAAGGGCATGGGCAGCAGCCGCGCGGTCGCCGCGGCGCTCGAGGCCATCGCCCGCGCGGGGCGGGGCGTGGTGCTCTACATGGAGCCGGCGAACGCGGGCGAAGTGCTGCTGCGCCGGCTCAACGCCGCGCCCGGCGAGACGATCGCGCCGATGAGCCTCCGGGACTACGGCACGGGCGCGCAGATCCTGCGCGCGCTGGGCTTGGGGCGGATCCGCTTGCTGTCCAACAGCGCGCGCAAGGTCGTGGGCCTGGATGGGTACGGCCTGGAAATTGTGGAGCAAGTGCCGCTGTAGCGCGGCGCGGGCGGGCGGAGCGGGAGAAACGGCGGGCGGCGGTCCTTTTTGTTTTGCAGCCGGGGGCAATCCGGTTTGCGGTTGCCGGTTTTCCCATGAGCCGCCTCACGCCCAGATCCGCCCCGATTGATGGCACCGCCCTGACAATCGCCATCGCGGCGGCTCGTTACAACGAACGTCTCGTGGACGCGCTGCTGCGCCAGGTGCAGGACGCGCTGCGCGCCGCCGGCGTGCCGCCACGCCGGATCACGCTGGTGCGCGTCCCCGGCTCGAATGAGCTGCCCAGCGCGGTGCAGCTGCTATGCGCGCGCCGCCGGCCGGACGCCTGCATCGCCTTGGGTGTCATCATCCGCGGGGAGACCCGCCACTACCAGCTGGTGGCAGCGAACGCCTCGCGGGGCTTGCTGCGCGTCGCGCTCGCGGCGCGGACTCCGGTCATCAACGGCGTGATCGTGGCGGAAAACGAGCGTCAGGCCGCCGCCCGCTGCGTGGGCCGCCGCCGGCGGGGCGCCGAATTCGCGCACGCCGCGCTGGTCATGGCCGCCCTGAAACGGAAGCTGGCGCGATGAGCAAGGCCCAGTATGCCGAGCGCCGCAGCGGCCGGGTGGCGGCCCTGCAGTACCTCTACGCCTGGAGCCTGAACCGGCCGGCAGATCTGGCCGAGGATTTGCGGGTGTTCTTCGCGGGACTGGACGGGCCGCGCGACCAGTACGCCTTTGGCGAGGAGCTGATCCATGGCGCCATCGAACACGTGACGGAGATCGACGCGCGGATTCGCGCGCTGACCCAGAACTGGGAGTTCGACCGCATCGCCAAGATCGATCTCGCGATCCTGCGCCTTGCCATCTTCGAAATGCTCTACCGCCGGGACATCCCGCCGGTCGTCTCCATCAACGAGGCCATCGACCTCTCCAAGCAATTCTCCAATGCCGATGCCAAGCGTTTCATCAACGGCATCCTCGACCGGCTGAAGGGAGATCTGGGGCGCGACGCCCGCAAGGCGGCGGAATAAGGCAACCGCCTGAGCGCCCCTCCTGGCCCGGCCTGCGCGCTATCCGTATTTGCCACCTCCCATGCGTGCGCTGCTTGCGAAATTCCGGGATGGCCTGACCAGGACGGCGCGCGGCATCGCCGACAAAACCAAGGCGCTGTTGGGCGGGGGGGCGATTGACACGGCCTCCCTCGAGGCGCTGGAAGAGGCGCTGTACACGGCCGACTTTGGCGTCGCCACCACCACCGAGATTCTCGAGGAGATCAAGTGCGCGCGGCGGGAGGATCGGGAACTCCGCGGCCAGGACGCCGCCGCCCTCGGGGCCGCCGTGCTGCGTCGCGCGCTCGCGGGTAGCGAGGGCCGGCTGGAGAGCGGCGCCCGCGTTCCCGGCGGGTCGGCCAATCCCACCGTCATCTGCCTGATTGGCGTCAACGGCTCCGGCAAGACCACCACGGCGGCCAAGCTCGCGTGGCTGCTCAAGCAGGATGGCGGGGCGGTGACCGTCGCCGCGTGCGACACGTTTCGCGCCGCCGCGATCGAACAGCTCCGGACGTGGACGCAGCGACTCGACCTTGAGCTCATCGCCGGAGAACGCGGGGCGGACGCCGCGGCGGTGGCCTACGACGCGTGGCAGGCCGCGAAGGCGCGCGGGCGCGGGTGGCTCGTCATCGACACCGCCGGGCGCCTGCACACCAAGAGCAACCTGATGGAGGAACTGGCCAAGATCCGCCGCGTGTTGCAGAAGAACGACCCGGCGGCTCCGCAGCATGCCTGGCTGGTGATCGACGGCTCGCTGGGCGCCAACTCCATCGAGCAGGCGAGAATCTTCCACCAGAGTTTTGGCCTGACCGGCATCGTCGTGACGAAGCTCGACGGGACGTCCCGCGGCGGTGCCATCGTGGGCATCTGGCGCGAGCTGAAACTGCCGATCTATTTTGTGGGCCTCGGCGAACAGGCGGAGGACCTGCAGCCCTTCAGCGCCGAGATCTACGCGCGGGCGGTCTTCGGGCTCGAAGCCTAAGGGTGGCGCGCGCTCAGAACGAGAGGCCGAGCGAACCGAAAAGGCCGCGGCGCATACCGAATTGGGCGGCGTTGACGCCGACGCCGGTGCCGTCGCGCAATTCGTAACTTTGGTCCGCGAGATTCACGACATCGAGCCGGACCTTGAGGGTCCGCCTGCCCGCCAGATGGCGGCGCCATTCCACGCCCAGGTTGACCGTGACGTAAGCCGGAACGTTGCCTCCATTCGGGATCGTGTTGCCCATGTTGTCTGTCGCGTCGGTGCGCAACCCCGTGCCGTAAAGGATGTTCGCCGAGATGCGCGTGCTGCCGTCGGTCCGCAGCCATAGGTAGCCGGCCCCCGCCGAGGCGGAGAGCCGCTGATCGTGGTCAAGATAGATCCAGTGGCCCCGGACGTAGGCCAGATCGGCCGGATCGAACAGAAACTGGGCCGAAGTCCAATCCCGGCCCTGGGCGATCGACCGCGCGAGATTGGCATAGGCCGAGAAGCCGCCATCCGTGTAGGAGGCCGTGAATTCAACGCCGCGGATTCTGCCCTCGCGGTAATTGAATGCCGACAGGATCAACGATTGGCCGAACAATCCGTCGTCGAGCTGGTTGCGGGCGGCCTTGTAGTAGCCGTCGACGCCGACCTGCAGCCGCGGCGAGAGGGACTGGCTGATCCCGGCGTCGAAATAGTCCGCGCGCTCGGCCTTGACCGGATCGTCCGCCGCCACCGGTGAGGCGTTCGAAGTGCCGTTGAACAGCACCACGGTCGCCGCGGACACATTCTCGAGCGGCGGGGGCGTGAAATAGCGCGCGTAGCCGGCGTGGAGGGTGGTCGCATTGGTCGGCCGATAGATCAAGTTGACCCGCGGGCTGGCCTGGCTTTCCCGGTCGAACGAAGAGGAGTAGAGATCGCAGCGCGCACCGTAATTGACGGTCAATTGTGGGGTGAGTTTCCATTCATCCTGGAGATACACGCCGAGAAAACGGGCCTGGGAGCGCTGATTGTCGACGATGGGAAACGCGGCGCCCGTCGGATTTCCGTCGTCATCGACCGGGAATACGGTCGTCGTGGTGCCGGCCGTCAGATGCTCGGCGAGCAGCATGGCGCCGCCACGCACCGTGTGCACGCCGCCGGCGGAATAGCCGAGGTCCGCCTGCAGCCCCCCGGAGGAGATCTTGCGGTCGACGTCGCTGGCGACGCCGTTGAAAAAGAGATCGCCGACGGGATCGGGGATGAAGTGCACGCTGCTGTAGCGCCCGTAGCCCGCCAGTTGAAGGTTCAGAACCGCGGTCGACTTCTGGTAGGCCACGATGCCGTAGTAGTTCTGCTCATTCTGATGCTCATTCAGACCGGCCGAATCGAACGTACCCGGCAGCCAAGGGTCGCCGTTGGACGCGGTGCCCGGAGGCAGATCCGGAGTGTTGGGGACCTGGAAATTGCTGTAGGAGGCGCCGGCCATCCCGCTAATCCGGCTCGTTGAGTCGATAATTCGGGACAGGTAGGCGAACAGCTTGGACTGATCCGTGGTGTCATGGATCGGCTTCGCGCCGGCCGTGGGATTTTCGATGCCGATGCCGTTGTGGTTGAAACTGCCGTCGAGGAAGTAGCTGGACGACCGCCCCGTCCCCCCCGCCTCGAAGCTCGCTTTCACCGTGGCAAAGCTGCCGCCCGACAAGTCGGTTTCCCCGCCGTTCTGAATGGCGCCCGTTTTTGTGTGGATGTCGATGACGCCCGCGGTCCGGAAGCCATACTGGGCCGGGAGCGAGCCGGTGATCAATTGCATGCTTCCCACGAAACGCGGGTCGAGTTCGAGACCGAAGCCGGTGATGCCTTCGGGGAGCAGGACGTCATTGATGCGGTACTGCAGATTCCCGTGCTCGCCGCGGACGTGGAGGTCGCCGTTGGCCGCCGAATCTTGGGCGACGCCGGGCGCCTGGAGAACGATCTGATTGAACGACGCGTCGACACCAAGGGGCTGCAGCGCGATTTGATCGCTGCTGATACGGAACGTGGACGCGCCGAGGCTGGGAACGATGTTTTCCCGGGCGGTGTCGAGGGTCGCCGTGACCACCATCGGATCCATGGCGATGGGCGTCTGGTTGGCGGCGGTGTCGGCGGACGGATCGGGAGCGGCGGCGAGGGCCGCGAACGGAAGCAAGAGAACGGTGGGGAGAATGCGAGCAGGCATGAGCACGGTGGAGTTGACGGATGCACCAGAAAGCCCCGCCCGGCGGCGACCGCCGCCGACGCGGGAGTGAGAGTGCCACACGCAACGAACGCGGCGCCACGACACGGCGATCAACTCAGCCCACCGGCGGGGCGGCCACCGCGGCGGTTACCAGCACCGCCTCCACGCCATGCAGAAACAGCGTGACGCCGCACTCGTGCCCGGCCTGTCCGGCGTCGGGATGCAGCCGCTGGTGCAGCTCGGGATTCGCCGCGAGAACGCCAAGCACCAGCACCAGCGCGACTCCGGCAGCGGCGAGCAGCCGGTGCAGGAATGACGAAGGAATGCGCAAATATCTGGGCCCAGCCAGCACAAGAGGACGACCAATACCGCGATTGAAGGGAATCGCAAGCCCGCGCGCCGATTGGTGGTCGCGAGGCGCGCCGTTTTCGATGACGACAAGACGGCGGCGGTCTGCTAGCAATTCGGGCCGCGGTGATGTCTCATCGCGATCCATGACCTCGCTGACCCTGCAAGAGCTTATTCCTGTGATTCAAACGGCGATCGGCCCGGTGATTCTGATCTCCGGCGTAGGTTTGTTGCTGCTTTCGATGACCAACCGCTTCGGGCGCGTGATTGATCGCTCCCGCATCCTGGCGCGGGAGCTGCCGGCTGCCGTCGACGCCGATCGGGAACACCTGGCAGCGCAGCTGGCGATGCTCTATCACCGGGCGAAGATCATCCGCCTCGCGATTATTCTGGCGACGGCGAGCGTCCTCCTGGCCGGGCTCCTCATCATGTCGCTCTTCCTCGCGGCGCTCCTGCACGTCGAAGCGGCGCTCCTGGTGAGCCTGTGCTTCATCCTCTGCATGGCGGCGCTGATCGCGTCACTGGTCGTTTTTCTCGTCGACCTCCACGTCTCCCTCACCGCCTTGCGAGTGGAACTGCGGCAGGCGGGTTTTGAGCGGGACTGAAATGCCGGACGCGGGCGCCCTCGGCCGTCAACGCACCGCGCGCAGCTGGACGCTGTCCACCAACCGGTCTTGCGACAGAATGTCCGTGACGACGATCAGCTTGTCGCCCGCGGCGACGCGCCCGTGGTGTTTGAGCTGCTGGATCGCGTGCTCGATCGTCAGATCGGGGTCGGCGGAGAACGTCATCAGGTAGGGTTCCACGCCGCGCGACAGGCGCAGCTGCCGGAGAGTCTCGAGCGAGGGCGTGAAGGCCAGGATCGCGGCGCGGCGCGGGCGCATGGCGGCGAGCCCCTGGGCCATGAAGCCCTGGCGGGTGAACGTGACCAGGAGCGAGCCGGGCAGTTCGTTGGCCATGACCGCGGCGGAATGCAGGAGCTTCACCTTGTCGCCACCGAGGCTCACCGGGTCCAGCACCTCGTCGGGCTCCTCCTGTTCGCTGCGCCGGGCGATCTTGTCGAGAATCAGCACGCACTCCACCGGGTAGCGCCCGACCGAGGTTTCGCCCGAGAGCATCACGCAGTCCGCGCGCTCGTCGACGGCATTGGCGACGTCCGTGATCTCGGCGCGGGTGGGCATGGGCTGCTGGACCATCGATTCGAGCATGTGCGTCGCGATGATCACGGCGCGCCCGTGGTGCAGACAGGCCCGCACCGCGCGCCGCTGGATGATGGGCAGCTCCTCGAAGGGGCATTCGATGCCGAGGTCGCCGCGCGCCACCATCAGGCCATCGCAGGCCTGGACGATCTCATCGAGGTTGGCGATCGCCGACTGGTCCTCGATCTTGGCGATGATCCGGGCGCGGGAATTGCGGCTCCGCAGGAATTCGCGCAGATGCGCGATGTCCGCCGCCGACCGGACGAAGGAAAGCGCCACCAGGTCGAGGCCCTCTTCGAGGCCGACCAGCGTGTCGGCACGGTCCTTCTCGGTGAAGGCGGGCAGGTTGACGTTCACGCCAGGCAGGTTGATGTGGCGGCGCGAGGCGAGCTGGCCCGGGGTGAGCACGCGACAGCGAATGTGCGCGTCCCGCTTCTCGAGCACCTCGAGGCGGATGAGGCCGTTGTCGACCAGCACGGTGTCGCCGACGCTGATGTCGTTGATGAGATCCTGGTAGTTGACATCCACCGAGCGCACCTCCTCCGTGCTTTCCCGCGGTCCCGCGGGCTTCACGGTGAAGTCGAAGATTTCGCCCGCCGTGAGCTCGATCGGCGCCGCCAGATCGCCGGTGCGAATTTCGGGGCCCTTGATGTCCATCATGATCGCAATCTCGCGGCCGGCCCGCTGCGAGGCGGCGCGCACCCGGCGAATGATCTGGCGAGTCCATTCGTGGGTGGCGTGCGCCATGTTGATGCGACAGACGTCAGCGCCCGCGCGGATGATCTTTTCGAGTGTCTCCTCGTTTTCGGTGGCAGGCCCGACCGTGAAGATGATTTTGGTGAGTCGGAAGGGCGGATGCATGCGCGGCGACAGGCTAAAGGCGGCGGCAGCCGGGAGCAAGTTGTGCGCCACGAAACCCGCGCACCTCCGCCGGCAGACCCCGGGCGGGCCCGCGGTCAGAACTGGTAGAAAGGCGTGCCGGCGCCGGGCGCGACGATGGAGAAGCCGCACGGGATGGCGGCCAGCGCCCCGGCGCAGGCGGATTCGACGGCCGCCGGGCTGTTACACTCGCGGCTGAGGTGGGCGAGAAAAACGTGGCGCCAGCGCGGCGAGGCGACCGAGGCAAGGAGTTCGCGGGCGCCCTCGTTCGACAGATGACCGTGCCGGCCGCTGATGCGCTGCTTGACCGACCAGGGGCGCTTCGGATCGTCCTTGAGCATCTGCGGGCAGAAATTGGCCTCGACCACGAGCACATCCGCCTCGCGGATGCGTTCCCGGACGTGCTGGGGGGCGTGGCCAAGGTCGGTCAGCCAGGCGAGGCGGCGCACCGGCGTCAGGACGCCGTTGAAGCCGTGGCTGAAGACAAATGCGACGGGATCATGGGCGTCATGGGGTACCGCAAAGCTTTCGATCTCCAGATCGCGGAAACGGAAGTGCGATCCGGTCTCGAAGAGCTGCCACGCGGGGCGGTAGGTCAGGCCGGCCTGCACGGCATGGGCCGTGGCGTGGTTCGCGAAAATCTTGATGTGCGGATGATGCGAGAGCCCGCTGATGCCGGCGGCGTGGTCGCCGTGCTCGTGCGTGAGGAAGACGGCGTCGATCCGATCCAAGGTCTCGCCCACGGAGGCCAGCAGGCGGGCAATGCGGCGGGCGGAGAACCCGGCGTCAACCAGGACGCGGGCGGCCTCGGTCTGAAGAAAGGCACAGTTGCCCTCGCTGCCGCTGCCGAGGATGCAAAACCGCATGCTCATAGGGGGTGAGATCATGCAATGGCCCGCCCGCCGGCCGAAGCAAGGGTTTTTGCCCGGGAGACCGGCGGAACGAACCCGCGGGCGTCCCCGCCATCTGTCCCTTCCGGCGTCCGTTCATCCAAAATCAGTGCAACCCCAGGAATGGATCTAGTGTCATGGAACCACGCCGCGCCCGGCTGCCTGCCGCCAGGCCGCTGTCGCTGCCAACCCAGCCCGACTTGCGCCTGTTTCAGCTCCCGGATTCGCCCTGCTTGCCTTGGACATCCAGATAGGCCAAACCTTTTCGCTCCACCCATGAGCCAGACCCTGACATCCGCCACTCTTCCACGCTCTGATGCTGCGCCGGCGGCGACGATCATTCCCGCCCGCAAGAAGTCCCGCCGGAAGTGGTGGATCATTCTCGCGATTGTGGTCGTGATCGCCCTCGTGATCGCCGCCGTGGTCAAGAGCAAGCAGGGGGTCAAGCCGACGATGGTGACGACTGAGAAGGCCGTCGTCCGGACCATCACGCATCTTGTCACCGCGACCGGGAAGGTGCAGCCCGAGATTGAGGTCGGGATCGCCCCGGAGGTTTCCGGTGAAGTGGTCGCCCTGCCGTTCAAGGAGGGTCAGACCGTCAAGAAGGGCGACATCATTGTCCGGATCAAACCCGATTTCTATATCGCCCTGGTCGACCAGCAGGAAGCGGCGCTCGCGTCGTCCAGGGCCGCCAGCCTCCTCGCCAAGGCGAATCTGGACAAGGCCGAGGAAGATTTTCGACGGGCCGATGATCTCTACCAGAAGAAGCTGATCTCGGACGCGGATTACACTGCCGCCAAGACCGGCCATGAGGTCGCGCGCGCCAACTACCAGGCCTCGCTCGCCGCCATCCGCCAGACCGAGGGAGCGCTCAGCCAGTACCGCGACCAGTTGAGCAAGACCACGATTTACGCGCCGATGGACGGCACGATCAGCGTGCTGAACAACGAGGTGGGCGAGCGGGTCGTCGGCACCGGGCAGTTCGCCGGCACCGAGGTCATGCGCATCGCCGACCTCAGCCACATGGAGGTGCGCGTCAAGGTGAACGAGAACGATATCGTGAACGTGAAGATCGGGGATCACACCGTTGTCGCCGTCGACGCCTTTCCCGGCCGGAAATTCGACGGCACGGTGAGCGAGATCAGCAGCTCGGCGCTGACCACGGGCCTCGGAGCGGCCAGCAACAACCAGGCGGCGCTCGCGGCCTCAGCTTCCGACGAGGTGACCAATTTCCTCGTGCGGATCCGGATCACCGACAAGGAGGCCAAGCTACGCCCCGGCATGAGCGGCACGGTCGACGTCGAAACCGAGACCGTGAAGGACGTGATCTCCGTGCCGATCCAGAGTGTCACCGTCCGGGCCGAGGGTGGCAGGACGAGCGAGGAACTCCAGGCGCAGCGGGCCAAGGAAGCCAAGGAGCGATCCGGCAACGATCTGGAGGTTGTCAAGGAACGCCAGGAGGCCAAGCGGACCTTGGAAAAGCTGCAGCGGGTCGTCTTCGTGCGTCAGGGCGACAGCGTGAAGATGCGCCCGGTCGAGACCGGCGTCGCCGACAACTCTTACATCGAGATCAAGAGCGGGGTGAAGACGGGAGAAGAAGTGGTGTCGGGCAGTTATGCTGCCATCAGCCGCACGCTGAAGGACGGAGCCAAGGTTCTGGTTGAGAAGAAGAAGCCGGAGGAGAAGAGCTGAGCCGATCCGCCCCGTTGCCATGATTTCTCCCACCGCACCCGCCGCCATCTCTGGCCGCACCGTCCGCCCGCGCGGCCCCCTGGTGATCGACATCCGGGGGGTGACCAAGCTGTATCACATGGGCGAGGAGACGGTGCACGCTCTCCGGGGGGTCAGCCTCCAGGTCCACAGCAACGAATACCTGGCCATCATGGGCCCGTCGGGCAGCGGCAAGTCGACCCTGATGAATATGCTCGGGTGCCTCGATACGCCCACCAGCGGACATTACGAGTTCAACGGCAAGGACGTCTCCAGCATGTCGGACGACGAGCTGGCCAGCATCCGCAACCGGGAGATCGGCTTCGTCTTTCAGACCTTCAACCTGCTGCCCCGTTCGACCTCCCTGCACAACGTCGAACTGCCGCTGATCTATGCGGGGCTGTCGCCGCACGAGCGAAGGGAGCGCGCCCGGCTGGCGATGACCAACGTGGGCTTGGGCGACCGCATGCTGCACAAACCCAACGAGCTGTCGGGCGGGCAACGCCAGCGCGTGGCCATCGCGCGCGCGCTCGTCAACCACCCCTCGATCATCCTCGCGGACGAGCCCACCGGGAATCTCGATTCCAAGACCGGCGAGGAAATCATGCAGCTCTTCGACCAGCTCTATGAACAGGGCAACACGATCATCGTCGTGACGCACGAGGAGGACATTGCCCGGCACGCCCGCCGGGCCATCCGCCTGCACGATGGTTTGATTGAAAGCGACCGGATGACTTACGTCTGAATCCGCGCGGTCACCACTGCCACCGATGAAAACCCCGGCCCGCTTCCTCTACGAATTCACCGAATCCATCCGCATCGCGTGGGCGCAGATTCGGGCGAACAAGACGCGTTCGGTGCTGACCGCGCTGGGGGTCATCATCGGCATCGTGGCCGTCACCCTGATGGGCACCGCCATCCGCGGGATCGACACGGGTTTCGAGAACAGCCTCGCGATGCTGGGCAACGATGTCTTTTACGTCGAGAAATGGCCGTGGTTTGGCGCGGAAGACTGGTGGAACTACATCAATCGGCCGCCCATCCGGATCACGGATGCCGAGAAACTGAACCGCATCATCGCGGAGACGCCCAATTCGCTGCTGGAGATCGCCGTGCCGCAGGCCGGCCGGGGATGCTCGGTCAAGTATGGCGACGGCAAAGTGGATGGAATCTTTGCGATGGGGACGACGGCCGACTATGCGCGCATGACCACCGTGGACTGTGAGGAAGGGCGGTTCTTCAATGACGTGGAATCCAATGGCGGCCGGGCGGTGTGTGTGCTGGGCTACACCGTCGCGGAGGCGCTCTTCCCGCGCCAGTCCTCCCTCGGCCAGACCGTGATCATCGATGGCCACCCCTGCTCCGTGATCGGCGTCTTCGCCAAGCAGGGCGAGTTTCTAGGCCTGTTCAGTTTTGACAACCAGGTCATGATGCCGATCTCGGCGTTCACCCGGATGTTCGGCGGGCGGCGGGGCGCGCGGCTGGAGGTGAAGGTGCTGGACAAGACGAAGATGGGCCCGGCCAAGGATGAACTGATCGGGGCCATGCGGCGGGTGCGCGGCCAGTTGCCCGGCGAACGCGACAATTTCAACGTGAACGAGCAGCAAGCGTTCAAGGCGCAGCTCGATCCCATCAAGACGGCGATCGCCTTCGCGGGACTTTTCATCACCGGGCTTTCGTTGTTTGTCGGAGCGATCGGCATCATGAATATCACTTTTGTGAGTGTGAAGGAACGCACGAAGGAGATCGGCACGCGCAAGGCGATTGGCGCCCGGAGGCGCACGATCCTGATGCAGTTCCTGGTCGAGGCCGTTTCCATCTGCCTCATCGGGGGGTCGGTGGGCATGGTGGTCGCCTATGCCGTCTTCCTGGGCATCCACGTGCAGATGCCCAATTTTCCGGTCCGGTTTTCACCCGATCTGGTTTTGATCAGCATGCTAGTATCCGTGGCCACCGGCATCCTGTCTGGCTTTCTGCCGGCTTGGGGTGCCTCGCGCCTCGATCCGGTGGTGGCGTTGCGGTACGAATGAGTTCGGCGCGGCGTCCGCCATTGATCCCCGACCATGCCCCTCACTGAGATCCTCCGCATCGCCTTCAGTTCGATCGGCGTCAACAAGCTCCGCTCGATCCTCACGATGCTGGGCATCACCATCGGGGTGTTCTCGGTCATCGGGGTGATGACGACGATTTCGGCCCTGCGCGGCTCCATTGAAGTCGGGCTCAGCTTCCTGGGCTCGAATACCTTCCAGATGGCCAAATGGCCCGTCGTCGGTGGTGGCGGCCGGGATCACCGCAAGTACGAGATGCGCCGCAATATCACGCTCGCCCAGGCCCTCCGCTACAAACAGCTCATGGCCGGCGTCTCGGAGGTGGTGTGCCTGAAGGTCTTCAATCAGAGTCCGGCCCAGGCGGTGTACAATGCGCGCAAGACGACCCCGGATGTCTCGTTCGGCGGCACCAATGAGTTCTTTCTCAACGCGAATCAGTTCAGCATTGAGCTCGGGCGCAACTTCCAGCCGGAGGACATCGAGCTCGGACGGCCGGTGGTCATCATCGGCCAGGACATCATCAAGAAGCTCTTTCCAGCGGAGAACCCGCTGGGCAAGACGATCAAGGTGAAGGAGCGGACCTATGTAGTGATTGGAACCTTTGCCGGCAAGGGGACCACCTTTGGACAGAGCGACGACAATATCGCGATGATTCCCATCACCCGGTTCTTCTCCGACATGGGAACGGAACGCTATACCGTCAATATTGCGACCGAGGCGCCGTCCCATCAGCTCTACAATGAGACGATGGACAAGGGGGTGACGGCGATGCGCATCGTGCGCGGTCTGGCGCCGGAGGCGGAAAACGATTTCGAACTGTATTCCAACGATTCGATCCTCGGCATCTTCGGAAAGGTGGCCGATGTGGTTTCGAACGGATCATTCGTCATCAGCGGGATCGCGCTGCTGGCCGCCGGGGTGGGAATCATGAACATCATGCTCGTCAGTGTGACAGAACGCACCAAGGAGATCGGCATCCGCAAATCGATCGGCGCGCGCAAGAAATCCATTCTCACGCAGTTTCTCATCGAGGCGGTCGCCATTTCCCTGGCGGGCGGGGTGTTCGGAATCGCGCTCGGCGTGGGGGTGGGCAACCTCGTGGCCATCCTGATGAAGGCCGACGCGATCTTTCCGTGGGACTGGGCGTTCCTGGGCCTCGTGGTCTGCTCGGGCATCGGCATCTGTTTCGGATTCTACCCGGCATGGAAGGCCGCCTCGCTCGATCCGATCGAGGCGCTGCGCTACGAGTGACCGGCCGCGCGGGTGCGATCAGAACGGGCCCTGCCCGCGCCGGATCTCGGACCCCGGGAAACGCACCTGGATACGGTACACCTTTTTCATGCGGCTCTGAATCTGGCCGGTAGCCGGATCGATCTTTTCCGGGATATCCAGGCGATGCAGGTCCACCACGGCGTGGAAGCCGCGCTCGGAAAAAACGTCGATGAGCATGGCGAGAGCGAGCGCGTCGTCGAGGAGCGGATCCTCGCTGTTGACCAGGGCGAGCCCGGAGATGGCGTGGCGCTTGATGATGGGCATCATCTTCTTCTCGATTAGCGCCACCACCTTCTCGAAGACCTCCGCGTGCTGAAAGGCATAGGCGTCGAGCCGCTTGACCAGCTCCTGCCGGGCATGCACGACGATTTCGCTGGCCAGCGGCAGGCTCCGCAGCCGGTCGAACGTGCGGGGATCGAGTTCGAGCGAGCTCTGGTACTGGAGCTCGGTCAGAATGTTGTATTCGACTTCCTGGAGAGATCCTTGGGCGTCGACGAAATGGTAATGGAAGAGGTCACGCAGCGATTGGAGCGCTTCCCAGGTCTGTTCCTTGAACACACGGTATCGGCGCCGCGCCAGGTCCTCGTCATAATCGGTGGCGCGCTCCTCCTGCAGTTCGCCCATCCCCGTGCGCCGCACCTCGCCGTTGTGGGCCCGCACCTCACGGCCGCGCTTGAGCTGGCGTTGAACGGAGGTGTTCTCGTCGACGAACAGCACCATGATGTGAATGGTGGGCTGGCGGAAATGGATGCGAAAGGGCGTGGAGGCGAATTCCCGCCAAAGCGCCTCCATGCGGTCGACCAGCAGCTTCAGGCACTCGACCTGCACGTTGGTGCGCGGGAAGCCGTCGAGGATGCAGCCGTCGCGGTATTCGGGCTGGAGCAGCCGGCGCAGCAGGATGCCCACGACTTCGCGATCGCCGACCATGTAACCCGCCTCCTTGATGCGGCGCGCCTCCGGTGAGTCGAGCAAGGCGCTGACAACAATCGGCGGGCAGGTGAGGCCGCGGGCCTTGAGGATGAACGGGGTGTTGGTGCCCTTGCCGGCACCGGGTGCGCCTCCCAGCAGGATGATCTCCTTGGGAAATCGCAGATGCTGCAGCCCAAACTCGGCTTCCAGGCTTTCCCAGACGGAGTTGAAGATCAGTTGCGCGTCCTTGATCTCCAGGTCGGGGAATCTGGACCCGGTCGCTGGAGCCGGCATCGGGGTGCCGGCCATGGCCGGTTCGGAGGCGGAAGGAACAGGGGAATGCATGGCCTCAGGGGTAGTGGCTTCAGAGGGGACAGAGGGCGATTTCGCGCGGCGTGGCAATCAGGCAGGCGAGCAGAGGCGGCTCATCCGGCGCGGCCACAAGCCGGGTGAGCGTGGCATGGTAAACAGGTGTCAGTCGATGAGTATTTCATTTCCTAATGTCCGGCCGGGGTGCGCCGCCCGCAAGATTCCACAACGCGCCGGCAATGCAACTCGTGATAACCGGTTCGCGACTAAACGGATAAGATCTGCTCCCACCCAAACGGCGCCGCCACTTGAAAGTTGAGACAACCTGCATTCTGTTTTAAGGAGCCCGCGGAACCGCCAGTGGCCAGGGTGAGTCTACAGCGGGTGGTTCTTTCGAGGTTTTGGTCGGACGAAGTCGCTGGAAGACTCCGAGCGGGGCGGGCCTCTGGCGACCAGTGCGTCGGCGAGTCTCCGGAAACTCCTGGTCGGTCCGGAGCGTCACTTTGGACACTTCCCGGGCTGCGAGCCGTTGCTCAACAACGGCGAGCAGATCGGGATTTAGTTGAAGCTGGACTTGGCGGGGTCGCCTCAGGCGGCCCCGCCTTGGCTTTTGGGGGCGGGACAGTAGCGAGCGCGCCCGCGCCATCGAGAGGGGTCCGGTTTGGGGTTGGCGGGGAACCGTCGGCACCTTTATCTGACAGTGTTGGAGCCTTATGCGAATCCTCATCGTCGACGACGAAGCCAGCATCCGGAAGACGACGGCCATCGCAGTGCAGACGACCGGGCATGTGGCGGTGGAGGCACCGAACGGGGCGCGCGCCCTGAAATTGGTGGAAACCGAGGGCTTCGATGTGTGCTTCCTCGATGTGAAGCTCGGAGCCGAGGACGGCTTGGTGATCCTGGAGAAGCTGCTTGAGGTCTCGCCGGGGCTTGCGGTGGTCATGTTCACCGCGTTCGCGAGCATTACCGTCGCGGTCGAGGCGATGCGGCGGGGCGCCTTCGATTTCATTCCGAAGCCGTTCACGCCGGAGCAGATCCGGCAGGTCCTGCAGAAGATCGCCCGGACCCGTTCGCTGGAGCAACGGGTGCAGCAGCTTGAATCACAGCTGGCCGACGAGTCGCCGGAGATCGATCTGACCTCCCAGGAACCCGCGGTGCAGCGCCTGTTCGATATCGCCTTCAAGGCCGCCGACACCACGGCAACGATCCTCATTCTGGGGCCGAGCGGCACCGGCAAGAACGTCCTGGCGCGCGAAATCCACCGCCGCAGTGCGCAGCGCGAGCGGCCCTTTGTCACGGTCAATTGCCCGAGTCTTTCCAAGGAGCTGCTGGAGAGCGAGCTGTTTGGCCATGTGAAAGGGGCCTTCACCGGGGCGGTGCAGGACACCTTTGGCAAAGTGGCGACCGCGGAGGGCGGCACGCTGTTTCTCGACGAGGTCGGGGAATTGCCGGTCGAAATCCAGCCCAAGCTGCTGCGCCTGCTCCAGGATCGCGAATACGAGCGGGTGGGGGAGGCGCGACCGCGCCGGGCGACGGTGCGCGTGCTGGCCGCCAGCAATCGCAATCTCGCCGGAGAGATGAAGGCGGGCCGGTTTCGCGAGGATCTGTTCTACCGGCTCAACGTGATCACCGTTGCCCTGCCGGGCCTGCAGGAGCGTCCCAGCGACTTGATGCGCCTGGCCGGGAATTACCTGGGTTTCTTTGCGCGCCGCCTCGGCAAGAAGGTGCAGGGTTTCGCGCCCGAGGTCACGGCGGCGTTCCGCGCCTATGCGTGGCCCGGCAATCTGCGCGAACTGCGCAATGTGATCGAGCGGGCGGTCATCCTGGCCGGCGGCGAGGCCTTGCTGCTCGCGGATCTCCCCGAGGAATTCACCCACCGGCCGGAATCGTCGGTGCAGGTCGGCGCGCGCGTGACCCTGGACAGCCTCGAAGCCGAGCACCTCCGGCGCATTCTCGGCATTTCCGCCACGCTGGAGGAAGCGGCCCGCACTCTGGGGATCGATCCGGCCACTCTTTACCGCAAACGGCAGAAGCTCGGATTGCTGTAAGACCGGCTAGGCTTCCGGCGCCGCAGCCAGGGCCGCTTCAAACGATCATGCTCCGCACCCGCCTCTACCTCGGCCTGCTGCCGCTCCTGCTCCTCTTGATTGCCATGGGGGGCTATGCGCTGTTCACGTGCCTGGAGCTGAGCCGATCCGTCGAGGTCACGCTCGCGGCCAACTACCGGGCGATGCTGACCACGGAGGAGATGAAGGAAGCCGCCACGCTCATGGACAGCGCGCTCAACCTGACGCAGGCAGGCGATGCACTGGAGACCCGCGAACAGTTCTCCGCCCAGCGCGCCCGCTTCGAGCGCAATCTGCATGAACAGTCGATCACCGCCGCGGGCACGCCCCGCGCCGCGCCCCTCGAGGAGGTCGATGCCGCCTTCCTCGCCCAGGTGCAGGCGGATGAAACGTTCCTGCGCGAGGGATCGCTCTCGCGGCAAGTGGTGCATCGTGCGACCGCTGCCGCCTGCTTCAACACCCTCCGCGCGCTCGAGACACTGGCCCAATACGACCACGGGGTCTGGCAGGCTGAGCTGGCCCGGGCGGGACGGGCGACCCGCACCACGATCAAGTTCCTCATCGGCGCGATGTCCGCGGCGATTCTGCTCTCGCTGTTCCTGTCCTATCGCCTGAGCCGCTCCCTCCTCCGGCCCATTCGGGCGCTGACTTCATCCGCGGTGGCTCTGGGCGAGGGGGCCCTCGACCGCGAAGTGCCGGTGCTGTCCCGCGATGAACTGGGCGAGCTCGCCCGCGCGTTCAACACAATGGCAGCGAAGCTGCGGGCTTTCCGGGAGGCGACCACCGCCAAGGTGCTGCGGGCCCAGCGCACCATGGAAGCCACCCTGACGTCGTCCCCCGACCCGGTATTTGTGGTGTCGCGGGGCGGCGAGATCGAGCTGAGGAACCCTGCGGCCGAGATCCTCGCGGCCGCGCCCGAATTCGCGCGCGGATTGCCGGTGCCTCTTCGCCAGCCGCTGGCGGACGTGCTGGCCTCGGGCAACCATTACCTGCCCACCGGGTACGATCATGTGGTGGTCCTGCGCATCGGACGCGAAGACCGCCACTACCTGCCGCGGATTCTCGCCGTGGGCGACACCCTGACCGGTTTCGGGGGCGCGGCCATCCTGCTGCAGGATGTCACGAAGTTTCGTCTGCTGGACGATGCCAAGAACAATCTGGTGGGCACCGTGAGCCATGAACTGAAGACGCCGCTGACCGGCCTGCGCATGGCAGTCTACCTCCTGCTCGAGCAGAACCTCGGCCAGCTCTCGTCCGCCCAGCGGGAGCTGCTCGAGACCGCGCGCGATGACGCCGACCGCCTGCTGCGGATCCTCAACGACCTGCTGGATCTGAGCCGCCTGGAGGCTGGGGCCACGGCGCTGAACCGAACCGCCGAGCGCGTGGACGAGTTGCTGGCTGCGATCATCGGCGAGATCCGGCCCGTGGTCGAAGGCGCGGGCCAGCGCATTGTGGTGAATATCGCCGGAGGCCTGGATCGCGTGTCGGTGGATCGCGACCGGGTCCGGCACGTCTTCATCAATCTGCTCACCAACGCCAGCAAGTATTCGCCCGAGGGTAGCGAGATCGTGCTCTACGCCGAGCCGACGGCCGACGGTTTCGCCAAGTTCGGCGTGCGGGATCGCGGTTCGGGAATTCCGCCGGAAAGCCTGCCGCACGTGTTCGACAAGTTTTACCGGGTTCCGGGCCAGATCAAGAAGGGGGCGGGCCTGGGCCTGGCCATCGCGCGCGAGATCGTGGTGGCACACGGCGGGTCCATCGCCTGCACGAGCGCACCGGGCGCGGGCAGCGATTTTCATTTTCTGCTGCCCGGCGCGCTGCCGGCCGCGGCGTGAGCCGCGTCCGGGTCCGGCAGCCGCCGCCCTCCGGCGCGCGGCCTATTTGTGCCGGCCGTGACGGAAGATGTCCCAGATCACCCAGAGGCCGAGCAGGGCGGAAAGCAGATAGCCCACGATCCCGAGCAAAGGATAGCCGAAGAGGTAGGGGCTGATCCCGGTCGTGACGATCTGGGACGAGCCAATGATGAGCGCTCCGATGATCACGCCCAGCGCGATCCGGTTGCTCGCGGCGCGCAGCGCTTCGTTCAAGCCCTCCAGACCACGATGCTGGAAATTGACCGTGAGATCGTCCTGCTCCAGCCGGCGCAGCAGGCGGTCCAATTCCGTGGGGAGATCCCCCAGCCGCCCGAAGGCGGAGGCGAGCAGAGTGCGCGTCTTGCCCAGGAGGGCCCGGGGGCTCCAGCGCTCGCGGTGCAATTCGCGCAGCACGGGCCGGGCGACCCGGCGCAGATCGAATTCCGGATCAAGCGCGCGGCCGAGTTCCTCGATGGAGAGCACCGATTTGGCGACGAGCGCATAGTCGCGCGAGACGCTGATGCCGTTGCGGCCGAAGATCTCGATCAGTCGGAGGATGAGCCGCCCGATCTTCTCGTCCCCCCCGGCGAAGCTCAGGTTCTCGCGCAGCGCAATCGTGACCTCCTTCTCCATGGTCCGGTAGTCGGGTTTGGCACCAACGCCGGCCAGGCTCATTCCGACCTGGACGACCTGCTCGGCGTCGTGCCCGGCGGCAGCCAGAAGGAGATCAGCCAAGGCATAGCGCAGCCGGCGCGTGAGGTGGCCGGCAAGTCCCCAGTCAAGCAGGCAGAGGCGGCCATCGGCCGTCACGAGCACATTGCCGGCATGTGGATCGGCATGGAAGAAGCCGGTAATCACGACCTGGTGGAGCAGCGAGGTGGCGCCGGCATTCGCGAGCGCTTTGGCTTGATCGGGCGCGAGCGGTGCCTGCTCGACACGGCGACCCTCCACGCGCTCCATTACCAGCAGGCGGCGGGTGGTAAACGAGCCGACGACCTCGGGCGCAAAGACCTTGTCGGGGCTGGGGTTCTGGGCGTTGAAATACTGCTGATTGCGCGCCTCATGCCGGAAATCCAGTTCTTGGATCAAACCCGCCCGGATCTCCTCCACGATGGCCGGCAGATCGAAGGGGCGCAACCGGGGGACGTAGTGGTGGATGCGGGCGGCGAAGAAGGCGATGAGATCGAGATCCGCCTCGACGACTTTCTGCAGGTCGGGCCGCTGCACCTTGACCGCCACCGGCCGTCCGTCGGCCCTGAGCCGGGCGAAGTAGACCTGCGCCAGCGAAGCGGACGCCACCGCGGTCTGGTCGAATTCGCTGAAGACCTCGGCCGAATCGCATTCGAGTTCCTCCGACACCACCTCCTGCATCGCGGAGAAGGGCAGCGCCTGAACGGCATCCTGCAATTTCTGCAGCTCCAGCACCAGCGGCTGCGGCACCAGATCGGGCCGCATGCTGAGGAGCTGGCAGAATTTGATGAAGGTCGGCCCGAGTTCCTCCGCGGCGAGGCGGATGCGCTCGACCGTGCTGCGGCGCTCTTTGGGAGTGGGGACGAAGCGCTGCCACCACGCGCCCGGCGTCTCAATCTGCTCGATGATTTCGGCAAAACCATGCCGGACGAGCACGAGCACGATTTCCTTGGCCCGCACGGCGTTCGCCAGCAGGTCAAAGGGCTTGAGGGAAACGCCCGGCATGGCGGAGAACGGGCGGCGGCGGTCAGGTGCTGCGATCAGGCCCGCGCGCGGCCAGGGTGGCCTCGAGTTTCTTGACGCGGGCTTCCAGCGCTTCGAGGCGCGCCTTGTGGGTGAAATCGGCCCTTTCCGCCAGTTCCCTGAACTTGGCGGCCAACTCCGCGCTCATGATCTCGAACTCCTTGCGGCCCTGTTCCGCAATCTTGTCGGCCATGATGCGCGCATCCGCGGCTGACACCTTGCCTTGCCGGATGTAGTCCTGCAGCGCAGCCTCGACTTTTTCCTTGGTGACGATCGTCGCTCCCACACCCGCCAGCAGAGTCTTTTTGATGAGATCGATCATAAGGGGGCGGAGACTAGGGGCGTGGGGAAAGCCGGGCAAACCCGAAACGGAACGCCGGAAGCCAGCGGCACCCACCCGCTCCGCCGGGCGTCGCGCAGGAGGCCGCCGTGGGCGTGCACGAGACGCGCGCCGGCTGGCGCGAGTCTCACGACTTGGGCGTAGCACTCTCCTTGGCACCGCCAGTGGTGACGGGTTGACTGGTGAACGCGCGCAGCACCTTGAGAAAAAGCTCCGCCCCCCTGGTCTGGTAACGCTGGAGGTGACGGACAATCACCACATCGCGCATGGGCACCCGGCCGGAAAGTTCGCGGTAAACGAGCGTCTTGTCGTCGCCCGGCCCCTGCGCGATCCGAGGCAGGATCGAGATGCCCATGTTGAGGGCCACCAGCGCCTTCACGGTGGCGACCTGAGAGCAACGATGCCCAAGCCGCGGGGCGAAGTCGTGATCGCCGCAGAACCGCTCAATCTCCATGGCCAGGCTGCTCGAATGACCCAAAAGCACAAAATCTTGGTCCGCCAAGTCACGGCCAGTGATCTCAGGTTTCGCAGCTAGCGGGTGATTTGGGCTCACGACCAATAGAAGTGGCTCCGTAAAAAGAGGTTCTATGGAAACACGAGGATCCTTGACTGGCTGTGGTACCACGGCCAAGTCGAGATCGCCGTCCACGACTCCACGCATCAAGTCGGGACGAAAATCCTCATGGGTGTGAACGAGGAGGTAGGGGTGAACCTGACGGCAATGCTCAAGCAGGGGCGGAAAAAGATAGGGCGCAAGCGTCGGCACCGTGCCGACCTTGATGTGCCGCTCTAGGGTTGGGCTGTCTTTGAGCTCTTTGGATGCATCTTCGATCTCGCGGATAATATAGCGCGCCCTTTCAAGGAATACTCGCCCCGCCTCCGTTGGGACGACTTTGCGTCCAAGGCGGTGGAAGAGCCGGTGGCCAAGCTCGCGTTCCAGATTTATTATCTGTTGACTGAGCGACGGTTGGGAAACGCCGCAACGTTCCGAAGCCCGGGTGAAATTCCCTGAATCCGCGGCAGCAAGAAGATAACGAAGCTGGTTTAGTTCCATAGGCTATGACTATGGTAACGATAGAAGCACTTTGCTATTCTTATCGCAAGCATCGGCTATACTGTCCGCGGTTCCGAAAGGGACCATTCACACAGAACAGAAAACAAAAACATGAACTACGACAGTAGACTGATGAGACTCGTGCCTGCGGGCGTCGTGCTTGCGGCGGCGGTCTTCCTCGGCCTCGACCCTGCGAAGGTGCGCGATTTCGAAAGAATCGACGCCTTTGTCGGATACGCCGCGGTCATCGCCCTGCTGGCTCTGGCTGCCCTTGACTACCGCATCAGACTGCGGAAGCAGGGCAGTCGCTGAGGCAGCGGCACGTTGAATCAGCTAACGTGGAGGCCGGAACCGAAAGGTTCCGGCCTCTTTGTTGAACCAATCTGCGGTGTGGGTTCTGAATTCGGGCGGATCTGAAAATCCCTCAGGAGGAGACGGGGGGCGGTGAATCCGCCCCGGGAAGGGCTGCCGCGGGCGCGCGTTTCAGGAAGGCAGCCAGAATGAGCGCGATCACGAGTCCGATGATCAGCGAAAGAATCAAACCGGTGATCGAGAGCATACCCGGCGACATCAAGAAGCGCACGAACTTCTCCGCGCCTTCCATCTGGGCGTCGCTCAGGCCAGCCTGCACCCACTTCTCGCGCGCGGCTTCGACTTGGTAGTCTGCGAAACTCGGGTTGATGAACTTGAAATGGATGAAGCCGTAGACCGTGCTGATGAGGCTCGAGTAGAGGCTGATCAAGAAGCCGCTCTTCACGCCCTTGCCGTAGCTCAATGCCTTGTCCGCAGCCTCCTCCCGCACTGCCTTGACCCCGAGCCACACGATGGCAATCGCCACGACAAGAAGCAGCAATCCAAACCAGCGGCCTTGGGCGAGTTTGTCGGTCTGGAACCCCAGAAAGAAGGCGACCAGCGTGTAGACGACATTGACCAGCGCGAGAATGAGTCCGTAGAAGAGCGGGGTATTCATGGTTGGAGCGAAAATGGAGTTTTTCCCGGCGGGCACAATCATGCAATGACGGGTGGCGTCGGCGGTGGATGGGCGGCGCCCGAAGGTGTCATTCCGGCGGCGATTTCAGCCTGACCACCGTGGCGCCCCACCCGCCACTGGTCTCATTGCCCAGACGGAACGACTCCACCCGGGAGGAACGCCGCAGCAAGGAATGAACGGTGGCGCGAAGTGCCCCGGTGCCTTTGCCGTGAATGAGGCGCACCTCGCGCAGTCCCCGTTCGCCGCAGGCCTTGAAATACTCCTCGAGCAGGCTGGTGATTTCGGCGGGCCGAAAGGTGTGCAGATCCAGCTCGTCGGTGATGGGAATGCGAACAGGTGGAGAGTCTTCGGACATGGGGGAACTCGCCCGGCTGGAGGCGATCCACGGGGCGGACAGAAGGCTCCTGCTAGGAAAGCGGATGCTCCGCGGGTGGCGGGGCAGGCTCGACCGGCGGGCTGGGAGCGGGATTCGGCGACGGGGAAACCCCCGGTGGGGGGGCCGACTGGCGCGGCTGCGGAGGCGACGGCGGGGTTTCCATGGCCCGTCTCAGTTCATCCTCGAACCCGCTCGCGGCTCTCTTGAATTCACGGAGGGTCTTCCCGATCCCCCGGGCCAATTCGGGTATCCGCTTGCTGGGAAAAAGCAGCAGCATCACCAGCATCACCATCATGAGTTCCGGGCCCCCGACATCCAAGAATGCCAGACTGGAATGGGGCGCGAACATGGTGGTCAACCTCGGCGGAGGCGATGGGCGTCTGGCGGCAAGGGATTTCGGGCTCAGGGTGCGGTGGCCGGGTCGCGGGAGAGGAACTCTGCAGCCGCAGGAATGCCACGGTCGCAGGTTGGGGTGGCGGACGGCCGCCGCGAGGATCCTGGGGCTATTTCAGGCTAATCTGGACAAGAAACGTTTGGGTCTGGCTCGGCGCCACCTGGTACAGGCCGGTCTTGTGTTCCGGCGCGTTGGCGGGTCCCATCCACGGCTCCACGCAGTAGAAGGGCGAGTCGTCGGCGTGCGTCCAAGTCACGACCACCGTTGGCTTGGGCGGCACGCGATCGGGGCCGATGCGTATGACGATCTGGTCTTCGCCTCCGCGCTCCCCGAAGACCACCGTATTGTTCTTCAGGCCGGTGTGGAGGACATCGATCAGGTCCTTGTTCGCGAGCAATTCCTCGCGGCCGAGACGGGGACCGATATGCAGCGGGCCCCGTTCAAAATCCTGTCGAAGCGTGGCGGTCGCCGGGATGCGGATGAAATAATCAGCGCGGGTACGGCCGTCGTGCCACGGCAGGGTGAAATAGAAGTGGTGGCCGCCGCTCCAGGGGATCGGCTTGCTGTCGAGGTTGCGCAGGCTCAGTTCCACGAACATCGCCAGCGGCTCGAACCGGTAGCTGACGGTGAATTCGTAATCATAGGGGTAGGCAGCGCGGGCCTCGTCGCCGGGGCGGAAGAGCGCGGTGAATCCGCGCTCGTCGAGCCGGGTCACTTGAAATTCGCCCTGGCGGGCCAATCCATGCAGCGGCATCGGCCGGCGCACGCCATTCTCGTCGCGCCAGAAATGGATATCCCCGTGGTCAAACGTGCGGCCACAGAACGGAAACAAGATGGGATTGCCGCCGCGGACCCGCGCGAAGTCGTCGAGCGACTGCACCTCGGGCCAGTAGATGACATCGCGCACGGTGCCGTCGGCGAGTGTGAGATGCCAGTTCATCAGGCGCGCGCCCTTTTCCGGGAGCGCGAGGAAGGTGGATGAGCCCACCTGCCAGCGGGTCAGGGTGTGGTCAAAATACGGGATCTTTTCCATGCGCGGGGAAGTTGTAGGGCAGGACTCGTCGGCCGACAAAGGTATTTTCGCAAGCGAATCGTCCGTGGGGAAGGGCCGACTCAGGAATCCCGCGGGAGCCCCTGGGAGGTTGGGGGATGATGGCGCGGCCGGCCATGGGTCGATCGCGATGGGAAACACGGATCCGGTCTGTAACGCCCGGCCGCATCGGGGCGCTTGCGTCGGGACGCGCGGCCCGCCAGAGTGCGGGTACACCATGTCCGGGAGATTTCTTCAAGTCTGGCTTGCGGGGGCGCTGGCCACGCTGGTGGCGTCGGCCGCGGAGGCGCCGTCGGTCCCCCCGGCCCCGCCACCGGCCGGAAGCAGCGCGCCGGCGACGCCCGCGGCGCCGGCGAAGGCCGAGCCGGGAGGGAAGGTCACCGTCTATGTCGTGCCCGTGCGGGACGAGATCGCTCAGCCGGCGCTCTACATCCTGCGCCGCGGCCTGAAGGAAGCGATTGAGCGCAATGCCGGCGCGGTCGTCCTGGACATGCAGACGCCGGGAGGGCGCGCCGATGTCGCCTTCGACATGATGGAGGCCTTGGAGAAGTTTCCGGGCGTGACCGCCACGTATGTCGACAGTGAGGCGATGTCTGCGGGCGCGTTCATTGCGGCGGCGACGAAGGAGATCTGGTTTGTGCCCAAGGGCGTGATCGGAGCCGCCGCGGCGGTGACCGCCGAAGGCCAGGATATCCCCGAAACTATGCGGCTGAAGATCAACAGCTTTCTCCGGGCCAAGATGCGGGCGATCTCCGAGGACCAAGGCTACCGCGGCCAGGTGATTTCGGCGATGATCGACAAGGACTACGAATTGAAGATCGGCGATGCGGTGATCAAGCCCAAGGGCGAATTGCTCTCGCTCACGGCCAACGAGGCCGCCAAGGCGTACGGCGATCCGCCTCGCCCCCTGCTGGCGGCGGGCATCGCGAAAGACCTCGACGATCTGCTGCGGCAAAGATTCGGCGCGGGCGGCTACGACGTGATCCAGCTCAACGTGACGTGGTCGGAGCGGCTGGCCCAATACCTGAACGCGATCGCCCCCCTGCTGATGGGTCTCGGTGTGCTCTGCCTTTTCATCGAATTCAAGACGCCGGGCTTTGGCTTCTTCGGCATCGCGGGCATCGTGCTGCTGGCCGTCGTTTTCCTCGGCCACTACATCGCCGGGTTTTCGGGTCACGAACCGATGATCCTGTTCGCGCTGGGGCTGCTGCTCCTGGCCATTGAAGTCTTCTTCTTCCCGGGCGTGGCGGTCCTGGCGGTGAGCGGCGTGGCGCTGATGCTCGGCTCGCTCGTCTGGGCGATGGCCGACATCTGGCCTGACCAACCCCTGACCATCGCGACCTCGGGGGACGTGTTTCTGCGGCCGCTCCTCAACCTGGGCGCCGGCCTCACGCTGGCGTTGGTGCTGGGCGTGCTGATCGCGCGCTTTCTGCCCAAGGGCTGGCTGTGGGACCGCATGGTGCTGCAGGCGGCGGTCAGCACGGCGGCGCAGGTGGCGGGCAAGGCACCGGACTTGGCGGGAGACACCGCCGGGCTCATCGGGCGCCAAGGCGCGGTGGTCACACCCCTGCGCCCCGGCGGAGAGGTGGAGATCGACGGGCGGCGCTATCAGGCGCAACTCGAACTGGGGACCGCCGCGGTGGGAACGCCGGTCGTGGTCACCGGCCGCACGGATTTCGGCCTGAAGGTGGAGAGGATGTCATCGTGACCGCGATCCTGCTGCTCTTCCTGCTCGGCACCGTGCTGCTGGTCTTCGAGGTCTTCATGCCGAGCTCGGTGCTCGGCATCCTTGGCGGCGTGGCCATGTTGGGAGGCTGCATCGTGGCGTTCATGAACTACGGCGTGCGCGGTGGAGGCCTGGCGGTGCTGGCCGGCCTCGCGATCCTTGGCCTGGCGCTCTACGCGGAGTTCGGCTTGCTCCCCAAGACGCGGATCGGGAAGCGCTTTTTCCTCCACGAGGCGATCGGGGAAATCAGCCAGCCACCGGTGGCCGAGGCGGCCGCCGTGGTGGGCAAGCGCTGTGCGGCTGTCACCACCCTGGCGCCGACGGGCTACGTGCTCCTCGATGGCCGGCGCTACGAAGCGTTCTCGCAGAGCGGCCACATTGCCAAGGGCACCGTGCTCACCGTCGTCGCCGTCGACAACTTTCGTTTAACCGTCACCAAACCATGATCAATCTAACCCTCGTCGTCCTCATCGTTGCCGGTATCGCCGTTCTGATCCTTGCGGGGATCATCTTTTCGTTCTTCAGCGTTTGGCTGCGCGCCTGGCTGGCCGGTGCCTATGTCGGCTTCGTCAACCTGGTGGCGATGCGACTGCGCCAGGTGCCGTACGGTCTCGTGGTCGATGCCCGCATCCGCGCCACCAAGGCGGGCATCAAACTCTCCATCGACGAAGTCGAGGCCCAGTTCCTGGCGGGCGGCAATGTCATCGCCTGCGTGCATGCCCTGATTGCGGCACAGAAGGCAGGCATCGCGCTCGATTGGCGGCGGGCCTGCGCGATCGACCTGGCGACCAAGGGCTCGGGCAAATCCGTCGAGGAGGCGGTGCGGACATCGGTGGATCCGAAGGTGATCGACTGCCCGAACCCCGAGGGCGGCCGCACGACGATCGACGGCGTGGCCAAGGACGGCATCCAAGTGAAGGTGAAGGCCCGCGTCACCGTGCGCACCAACCTCGACCGGTTCGTCGGCGGCGCCAAGGAGAACACCATCATTGCCCGCGTCGGCGAGGGCATTGTCACCACGATCGGGTCGGCCGAAAGCTACAAGACCGTGCTCGAATCGCCCGACAGCATCTCGAAGACCGTGCTGGCGCGCGGCCTCGATGCCGGCACGGCTTTTGAAATCCTTTCGATCGACATCGCGGATGTCGACGTGGGCGAGAACGTGGGCGCCAGCCTCCAGGTGGCGCAGGCGGAGGCCAACAAGAACATGGCGCAGGCGCAGGCAGAGATTCGCCGTGCGGCGGCCGTCGCGCTGGAGCAGGAAATGAAGGCGCGCGTGCAGGAGATGCAGGCCAAGGTCGTCGAGGCGCAGGCCCAGGTGCCGCTGGCGATGGCCGAGGCGTTCCGCAATGGCCGGCTCGGCGTGATGGATTACTACCGGTTCCAAAACATTCAGGCCGACACCGAAATGCGTTCCTCAATCGCCGCGCCGGAGGCGGCGAAGAAGTGATACCCGGCGGAGATTCTCTCACCGAGAACGGATAGGACGGTAGCGTTCGATCATGGATTGGCTGCTCAATCATCCGCAGGTTCTCTTCCTGATCGTGATCGCGGTCGTCGCGATGCTGCAGAAGTTGAAGCAGGCGCATTCGCAGGATGCCGCGGGCCGGGGGCCGGCGACCAGCCAGGAGGACGAAGAGCGGACGCGCCGGATCCAGGAGGAAATCCGCCGCCGGATCCGGGAACGGCGCGGCTTGGCGCCCGCCGCGCCGCCGCCCCGCGCCGGGGACCATCCGGTGTTCCCGCCGGCCCCACCCATGATCGAGGAGGTGCGGCCTGTGGTGGTTCCGCCGCCGTTGCCCGTCGAGGATGTGACGGCGACCGCGGGACTGGCGGCGGAGTATGAACGACAGCAGAAAATGCTGCAGCAACTTCAGGCGATCAAGGCGGCGCGCCAGACATCGACGTCCGTCGCCCCGGCGGCAGCTGCGGCCGCCCCGGCGGCAGCCCCGGTGGCAGTCGGCCACTTCGTGGCGGATCTGCGCAACCCGGCGGGCTTGCGCCGCGCCATTGTGCTGCGCGAGATTCTCGGCCCGCCCGTCGGACTGCGCTAGTCATCGGTCGCGCGTCTGGTTGGCGGAGCGGCGCCGCCGGCGACCTACGGGATCTGCACGCGGTTGTATCCCGTGTAGGGATTCGCCTGGCGCTTGCCGCTGACGTCGATCTCGACGTTCTCAAGCGCCGTGGCGGTGAGCAGCAGGGAGCCGCGTTTGGGGAAGGAATGGGATTCGCCCTTGATCATCGTGCCTTGGAACAGCTCGGCTCCGTCCAGTTCCTGCACGAGTTTCACGCGAACGGTGTCGCGAGCGGTGAGGGTGATTGTCTGCTGGGCAGCTGCCCTGATTTCGCCACTGGGTCTCGCCGATCCGCCCGAAATCGCCCTGATGCCAAAGACAATCGCCAGAATGAGCAGGAGCGCGACCACCGCCACGCCGCCCTTGAACAGGAGCGCAGGATCGATGGCGGGACCGCCGGTGCCGGCGGACGCGGGGAAGGCAGGGCGCGCCGGGGCAGGGGCGGCCACGGGCGCCTCGGGGGGGACGGCAGGGGCAGCGGCCTCGGGGGCCGGGTGGCCAGTCTTAACGAGATCCATTCGGCCGTAAATTTCCCGGTTATCCCGCCGGGAAGCGCGGCCCTCGTTCGGCGCCAGCGTCTTGTAATCGGCGAGGATCTTCTCGGCGTTGAGCTTCAGGTAATTCGCGTAATTCTGAAGAAAGCCGCGGATGTAGATTTCCGGCAGATTGAGATCGAAGCTGTTGCTTTCGAGCTTATGCAGATAATCGCTGCGGATCTTGGTGGCCTCAGCGGCTTCCCGGATGGAGATCCCCTTGCGTTTGCGCGCTTCTTCGAGTCGCTCGCCGATGGTCTGCATGGCAGTCAGTTATGCAATTTTGCCGGGGATGGGAAGACGGATCTTGCAGGGGGCTCTCGAAATCGATTCCCGGGGTCCGGCACCCCTTCCGCCCGTTTCGCCGGCGGGCGCGGGGTCAATTCTGAAGCGAATCGAGATCCACCAGAATCTCCCGCGGCTGGGCGCCGTTTTCCGGCCCGACGATGCCCTTTCCCTCCATCAGTTCCATGATGCGCGCGGCGCGGTTGTAGCCGATGCGCAGGCGGCGCTGGAGCATCGAGGTGGAGGCGCGCCGCGAGGCTTTCAGAACCTCGATGGCCTGCCTGAACAACTCGTCGTCGTCTCCCATCTCGCCCTCCGTGTCCTCGACTGCGCCGGCCTCCTCCTCTTCTTCGCTGGCCGCGCGGTCGATGTGAGCCTGGACGTCCTGAGCGAAGGCGGGCGGACCGTTCTGTTGCAGGAACTCGAGGATGCGGTTGATTTCCTCGTCCGACACGAGGGCGCCCTGCGCGCGGACGAGCTTGGAGGACCCGGGTGGGGAGAACAGCATGTCGCCCCGGCCGATGAGCGTCTCGGCGCCCTTGGTGTCGATGATGGTCCGCGAGTCGACCTGGGAGGCCACCTGAAACGCGATGCGCGAGGGCAGGTTCGCCTTAATGATGCCGGTGATGACATTCACCGAGGGACGCTGCGTCGCGATGATGATGTGGATGCCGGTGGCGCGGGCCAGCTGCGCGAGGCGCGCGACCGAAGTCTCGATTTCCGCTGGCGCCGCCATCATCAGGTCGGCGAGCTCGTCGATGATGGCGATGACGTAATAAAGGTGGTCCGGCACCTCGACATCCCCCGCCGGCGGGGCGACGTCGAGCGTCGCCTGGGTGTCCGCCGCGGGCGTGGATTCCCGCGGGGATTTCTTCCGGTTGTTGAAGGCGCTGATGTTCCGCACCCCGACTTTCGCAAAGATCTGATAGCGCATCTCCATCTCGCGCAGCAGCCACTTGAGCGCCGCGGGCACCTTCTTGGCCTCGGTGACCACCGGGATGAGCATATGCGGCAGGACGTTGAAAATCTTCAGTTCAACGATCTTCGGATCGATCATGAGCAACCGCACGTCGCGCGGACTCGCGTGGTAAAGGAGGGAAGCGATGATGGCATTGATGCAAACCGACTTGCCCGAGCCGGTGGCACCGGCGATCAGCAGGTGGGGCATCTTGGCGAGATCGGAGACCAGAGGCTTGCCGCTGACATCCTTGCCCAGCGCGATCGGCAACTCGGCCTTGGCCCCCGCCCAGTCTTCCGATTCGATGATTTCGCGCAGCCCGACTTCCATCCGCTTCTGGTTGGGCACCTCCACCCCAACCGCGGCCTTGCCGGGAATGGGCGCCATGATGCGCACCGACTGGGCGCGCATGCCCAGGGCGATGTTCTTGTCGAGACTGGCGATCTTCTCCACGCGCACACCGGCGGCGGGGATGACCTCGTAGCGCGTGATGACGGGTCCGACATGGATTTCGCCCAACGTCACTTCGACGCCAAACTCGGCCAAAATGCGCAGGAGATTCTCGGCGTTCTGGCGGTGCTCTTCTTCGCTGGAGCCCGCGTCGGCACCGCTCGGTTCGCGCAGCAGCGAGAGGGGCGGGAACTGGTAGCTTTCATCGGCGCGGGCGAGCAGGGCGCTCCGCGCCTTCTTGGGCTCCTCCGGTTTGACGATATTGAGTTTGCCCAGCGACGAAGCAGGCGTCTTGGCTGCCGCCGCCGCCGGCTCCTCGACTGGTGGCCGGCTCGGACTGGTCTTGGGAACGGCTTTGGCAGGTTCGGCAGCCGCGGAATCAACGATCTTGGCCGCCGCGGCCTCCCGCGCAATCTCCTCCTTGGTCTTGGGGATGATCAGCGCCTTCTTGGCGGAGGGTGGCGTCAGCGCGACGGCCGCCGCCTTGGCAATGGTGGCCTTTTGTTTGGACTCCCTGTCCTTCTGTTTCTGTTCGGCTCGTTCGGCGGCCTGCCGCGCCCGCCGCACCCGCCAGCCATGGATGGAAGCGATCACGCGCTCCAGTTCTGCTCCAATGTCCCGGGAGAAGATGAACGACAGGGCCAGCGCGAAGACGATGCCCAGCAGCAAGCCCGCGCCGACGACTCCGACCGTGTTCTTGAGCAGTTCGCCATAGAGGAGCTGCCCGATTCTGCCCCCCAGCCCGCGCGGGTAGTAGTCGCTGCCCGGGAAGCTCTCGACCATCGCCAGCAGACCCGATTCGGTGGCGATGCACAGGAGCATCGCGATGAAACGGGTGACGACGAGCCGACGGGCATTGCGGACCGCGACCCATGCAAACCACAGGAAGAACACGGGCACCAGCCACGTGCTGAAGCCCACCAGGTAGAGGGACCACCAGGCGAAATCCGCGCCCCACGGGCCGCCCAAGTTCGGCTGGGGCGGCGCCATATCATGGATGACCCACACCGTTCCGTTCCAAGCGCTCTGTCCGCCCACTTGGAATTCATGACTCTGGCGTGGATTGTAGTTCACCAACGTGACCGCGATCCACGCACCGAGGAGGAAACAGATGCTAGCCGCCAGCCACTTTGGCCGGTAGCGCGGGCCCTCCATCGACGCCACGTTCTTTGGGTTTGAAGTCTCCGACTTGGCCATTTGTGTAACGGCAATTACCGCGACCGAAAGTCCACGCTACCGGCGCAGACCGTCAATGTAAATAACCGGAGTTTATTTTCACGATTAACTCATAAGTACTGTATTATGGAGATTTTGCGTTTTGCGCCCATCTATCAGGAACGCGTGTGGGGCGGCCGCGCCTTGGCGGCTGCGTTTGGGCGCGTTCTTCCGGAAGGGCGCGCCATTGGTGAAAGCTGGGAGATCGTCGACCGGCCCGAGGCGCAGGCCGTGGTGGAGGGCGGGGAATTCGCCGGCTGCACTCTTCGTGATTTGATTGCAAATCATGGGCAGGAGACAATGGGACCCCGGTGGCCGGTGGAACGTCGGTTTCCCATTCTCGTAAAGTGGTTGGATTGCCGCGAGCGCTTGAGCCTGCAAGTGCACCCGCCCGCGGACCGGGCCGCGGAATTGGGCGGTGAGCCCAAGACGGAGAATTGGTTCATCGCCGAGGCTGCGCCCGGTGCGGCGCTCATCGTGGGACTGCGACCGGGTGTGACCCGGAACGAATTCGAGCGCGCGCTCGCCGCCGGCAGGTTGGAACAATGTGTCAACCGATTCCCGGTGACCACCGGAGATTCGGTCTTGGTGCGCAGCGGCACGGTGCATGCGATCGACGCCGGAAACCTGATCCTTGAGATCCAGCAGAATTCCGACACCACTTACCGCGTCTTTGATTGGGGCCGCACCGGCTTGGACGGCAAACCGCGCCAGCTGCATCTGCGCGAAGCGCTGGCATCCATCCAGTGGGGACAGCCCGAAACGGAACCGCGGCGTGCGGCAGCCACGCGCGCGGTGCTGGCCGACTGCGCTGAATTCCGCCTGCGCCGGGTGCCGCTGGCGGGCGGGGAGCATCTGACCTTTGCCGGCGGTCAACAACCGCGCCTGTTGCATCTGGTGCGGGGAAGCGTGTGCGAGGCCGCCGTGGGCGAACTCCTTGGACGCGGTGCCAACGTCCTGCTGCCGTTTGCCGGCGCCTTCACCTTCACGGCGGCCGAGGACAGTCTGCTGCTCGTGACAGAGAATTTCACCTGAGCGTCATGGAAACGTTGCCCAACGGCGCACGGTGCGGAGGCATCGGAGCGAAGCTGCTATTCTTCCTCGCCACCATCTCCGCCTGCCTGGCGCTAGGGTGGATGCTGCTGCTGCCCTCCGCGCTGAGCTGGCTGGTCCGCGAGCGCACCGGCTTCGGCGTCGAGGTCCGGACGCTATATCTCAATCCGTTCACGGGAGAGGTGGCGCTGCGCGGATTGACCATCACCAATCCGCCGGGCTTCCCGCGGAAGGAGTTCGTCGAGATCCGCGAGCTTCGCGCCAGCGCACGGCTGTTTTCCCTGTTCGGGCAATGTCCGGTGATCGACGACGCCGGGGTGGATGTAGCGGCCGTCACGCTGGTAAGGAACGATCACGGCGTGATCAACGCCGGGGCTGATCCAGCAGGATGGGACGCAACGCCCGAGAATCAGCGTCAGCCGCCGGCAAAAGCCGGCCGGCCGCGCGAGTTCCTGATCCGACGCCTGCAGGTCCGTTGCGACCGCCTGGTGATTGCCGATTACTCGAAACGCGCACCGGAGGTCCGGGAATTCGACCTCAATTTCCATCACTCCTATGAAAACGTCACGAGCGCGAAGGAAGTTGCCGCGCCGCTCGGGGACGTCCTGGCCCCGGTCCTGGGTGCCCTCGGCGGCGTGCCACCGGCGGGGGGTCCCCACCGCGCAGCGTCAGCGACACGGTCGTGGAAACCGGTCGCAAGACCGGGGAGGCTCTGAAAGGGTTGGTTGAAGCGCTTGAGAAAAGGCTGAAGAAATAGTCTACTTCTCGTTTCGCATGACTGCATCCAATCCGGAGAAAACGCTTGCCCAGCCCGGCCCGACACCCGCGGCGGCCACACCCGGCTCGAACGCCGCTGCAGGATCTGCCGCTCCGCCGGGCGAAACCGCCGCGGTCGCGGCCAGCGCCCCGCCGGCGGCCCCGCCTTCGCTGGAGGAGAGGCTGACGGCGGCACAGCAGGAGGCGGCGGGCAATTATGATCGCTACCTGCGGGCCGTGGCCGATCTCGAGAATTTCCGGCGGCGCGTCACCCGCGAGAAGGATGAGTTGCGGCAGTTTGCGACTGTTAATCTCCTGCAACATCTGCTCCCGGTGCTCGACAATCTGCAACTCGGCCTCGCCGCGGTGCGCCAGCAGGCGGACGCCAAGACGGTGACTGACGGCATTGCCATGGTGCTCGATCAGCTCAGAGGGGTGCTCGGTCACCACGGGCTGAAAGCGTTGGACCCCGTGGGGCAGAAATTCGATCCTCACCTGCACGAGTCCCTGTCCCATCAACCGAGCGCCGAGGTGCCCGAGGAGCACGTGCTCCAGGTCGTTCGCATCGGCTACACTTTTCACGGCCGGTTGCTGCGGCCTGCCAGCGTGATCCTCTCCAGCGGGCCGGCGAAGGAGGCGAAGAGCTGAAATGCGTTGCAGCCGGCCCTCGTCTGCGCGTTAACGAGAGCCGGGGGCGCATCCGGTGACCGGCACCCGGCAGGACAGATTTCCCCGACAAGGTAACATGGCCAAGGAAGACTATTACGATCTGCTCGGCGTGGGCCGGGATGCCTCCGAGGAGGACATCAAGAAGGCCTATCGCAAGAAGGCGGTCCAATATCATCCCGACAAGAATCCGGGCAACAAGCAGGCCGAGGAAATGTTCAAAAAGGTGTCTGAGGCGTACGAGGTGCTCAAGGACGCCGACAAGCGCGCCGCCTACGACCGGTTCGGGCATGCGGCGTTCTCCCAGGGCGCGGGGCCGCGCGGCGCCGGAGGACCGGCCGGGGGATTCCACGATCCGTTTGACATCTTCCGCGAAGTGTTCGGCGGTGGCGGCGGAAGCATCTTTGAGGAGTTCTTCGGCGGTGGCGGCGGTGGTGGCGACGGTTCGCGCGATGGTGCCGACCTGCGCTATGACATAGAGATCACCCTCGAGGAGGCGGCGCGCGGAGTGGAGAAAGAGGTTTCCTTTCGCAAGCTGGCAGTCTGCGAGCACTGCAACGGTTCGGGCGCCGAGCCGGGCTCGAACCGGGTGACGTGTCCGACCTGCCGGGGGGCCGGGCAGGTGACCACCTCGCGCGGCTTCTTCACGGTGCGCCAGGTTTGTCCAACCTGTCACGGCAGCGGCACGCGCATCGAGCGGCCGTGCCGCGACTGTCGGGGCGAGGGCCGGATCGGCAAGACTGCCAAGCTCAACGTGCGCATTCCCCCGGGTGTCGATACCGACTCCAAGCTGCGCTCCGCGGGCAACGGCGAAGCCGGCGTGTACGGCGGCCGGCCGGGCGATCTTTACCTCGTGATCCATGTCAAAGACCACGAAATCTTCGAACGCCAGGGGAACGACCTGTTCTGTGAGATCCCGATCAAGTTCACGCTGGCGGCGCTCGGCGGAACGATCGAGGTGCCGACGCTTTCCGGCAAGGCGTCGCTCAAGATCCCGCCCGGCACCCAGGGGGGGACGACCTTTCGGCTCAAGGGCCGCGGCATGCCCGGATTGCGGTCAAGTCACGCCGGCGACCAGTTGGTGCGCGTGCACATCGAGGTGCCGACCCACCTCACCGCGGAGCAGCGCAAGAAACTGGAGGACTTCGCCATTGCCTGCGGCGATGCGGATGAACCCATGGGGCGGAGTTTTTTTGAAAAGGCCAAGAAGTTTTTCTGAGGCCCTACGTTCCTCATGAGGCTGAGAAATGCCAAGCTGATGACACTCCGGCAGGCGGTGGCGGCGCGGCGGCGATTGCGCCGGGCGCGGGGGAGGTTTGTGCTCACCAATGGCGTGTTCGATCTGCTGCATCCGGGGCATACCGCCTATCTCGGGCAGGCCCGGAAGCTGGCGGGCCGCCGCGGACGGCTGTTCGTGGCCCTGAATTCCGATCGGAGCGTCAGACAGCTGAAGGGCCCACGGCGGCCGATCCTCGATGAGGCTTCGCGGGCGTACAATCTCGCCCAACTCGCCGCCGTCGACGGCATCGTGATCTTCAATCATCCCCGGCTGGTGCGGGCAATCAAGGCTCTGCAGCCGGACCTCTACGTGAAGGCGGGCGATTACACGCTGGCGACGCTGGATCCGGCCGAGCGCGCTGCCCTTGCTCAGGCGGGAGCGCGCATTCGGTTTCTGCCCTATCTGCCCGGATTCAGCACGACCGCCCTTGTCGCGAAGATCCAGGCGGCCGGCGGCCTATGAATCCCATGCGCGTGGTCGTGCTTGGATCCGGCCGCGGCAGCAACGCCGAGGCGATTCTGCGGGCGCAGCAGGAGGGGCGGCTCGGGAGCGCGCGGGTCGCGGAGATCCTCTCCGATCAGCCCGACGCGCGCATCCTGGAGCTGGGCGGCCAATTCGGCGTGCCGGCGCGGTTCATCGATCCAGGTCCGTTCAGGACGAAATTCGACGAAGCGGGGGAGGCGCGCTACATCGCGGCCATCCGGGCGCGCGCGCCCGGGCTGGTTGTCCTCGCGGGTTTCATGCGCATCCTCAAGCCGCCGTTTCTCGACGCTTTTCCCCGGATGATCATCAACCTCCATCCGAGCCTGTTGCCGAGCTTTCCGGGACTCGATGCCATCGGCCAGGCCTGGCGCCGGGGCGTGAAGATCACCGGTTGCACGGTGCACTATGTCACCTCGGAAGTGGATGGGGGGCCGATCCTCGACCAGCGGGCGGTGAGCATTGAGCCCGGCGACACGCTCGAGACGCTCGAAGCCAAGATGCACGCAGCCGAGCACGCCTTGCTGCCAGGGGTGATCGCGCGCCTGAGCGAGAGCGCCCCGCCCGGCTAACGGGGCAGGCGCAGCGTCAGCTCGGCCTCCTTGTAGCTGAGCGTGAACGTGTCGCTGGTGATTCGTCCCACCCGGAGGTCAAGCGTGTTTGCGCCAAAAGTGACCGGCAGCGTGTCACCTTCACCAAAGGGTTTGCGCCCGATGATGATCGCAGGACGCCCGTCCTTCTCAAGGATCCCGCGCACCTGGACGGTCGGGGCCAGTCGCTCGAGAAGCTCCTGGTCCGACAGCGCGGTGGCTTTGGCCGCAGCCGACGGGTCGACCGTGGCCGGGAGCCGCTCGCTGGGGCGGCTGAAGGGATTGCGCGGGACGACCGGCAGAAGCGGAAGGGAATCCCGCCGTTGCAGCAGGGCGTCGATCCGCGCGCGGGTCTGCTCGAAGCTGCTGGTTTCAGGAGCCGGGCTCTCGGCGGCCCGCAGGATCGGCAGGCCGAGCAGCAACAAGCCGGCGGTGAGGGAACGAATGGTCATGGGAAGCCGAGCAGTTCGAGATCGAGTCGGAGGACCACGTTGCTGGCGGCGGGATCCTGACGCTGCAGTTGAAAGGAATTGATGCGGCCGAAGCGCGAACCGGATTCGAGCCGCTGCAGGAAGGCGACGACTCCGCGGAACGGGCCGGTGAGCTTGAGAGAGTAGGGCACGCGCTTGTAGGTGCCAGGTGTTCCCGCGTCCTGCAGCGGCGCCGGGCGCTGCTGCAGCTCCGTCAACTTCACCTCGGTGTCCTGCTCAATCTTGTAGAAATACCAGAAGTTCTCCGGAATATTCTTTTCCACCACGAGGCTCTCGGTGATGCGCTGCGCCGCCGCGCGCACCGTCGCGAGTTCGGTCCGCAATTGCGAGCCGCGCGCGATGAACTTGAGCATGGTATCCCCATCGCGGGCCCGCTTCTGCTGCTGGGCCTCGAGGGCGCGCGAATCGAAGTGCAGCCAGATGCTCACGCCGGCGAGGAGCAGCGATAGGCCGAGACCCGCCGCGCCGAAGGGGTAGCGCAGCGCCAGTTGCCAGAGTCGGATCAGAATTCGTTGGCTCACGGCGGTGGGTCAATGGGGCTTGAGCACGATTTCGAAATTGAACAGGTCGCCATCCTTCGCGCGGTCGAGGCTGCGCGCCGAGATGTCGCTGAAGAGGGGCCCAATTTGGGCATCGCGCCGCAGGCTTTCGATGTAGCGGCCGAGCACCCGGCTGGCCGCTTCGGGCGGCTCGGCGAGGTTGCCCCGCATGGTGATCATCCCGTCCGCATACCCGATCATGTCAACGGTCATGCGATCCGGCAGCGTGCGGCCAATCGTCAGCACGAACTCGGACGGCACGAACGGGGAATAGATGAGATCATAGGCGTCCTTGATCTTGTCCGATTCGGACATGTAGTCGCGCAGCACCAGCTGCAATTCGCTGTATTCGCGCTGGTGCGCCGCGATCTTCTCGTCCCAAAAGCGGAGCTGGGCTGCGACGCTGTAGCGCGCGAGAAGCTGCCAGCCGACGATGGTGAGGAGGATGACGGTGACGGCGCCGGCGCAGGTATTGACCAGAAAACGCACCCGCACCACGCGATCCTCGGGCAGGCTCGCCAGATCGCGGTAATCCAGGTGCCAGTTTGGCCCCAGATCAAACTCGCTCGGTTTTCTTGGCATGGGAGGCCGGGCTGAGCCCGGCGATGAGGCTGAACACGCTCAGCCAGTGCGGGCCAAGCCGGTCGGGGACCTCGCTGGCAAACGTGATGCCCAGCGCCGTGAGCCAGGCGGAGCAATCGACGGCGAGCACCTGCATTTCGATCGAAGCGGCGAGCGATCGCGCCAGCCAGGTGAGGCCGGGTGGTAGGAACGTGCAGTAAAGGTCGTTTACCCGCTGGCCAGTCTGCAGCTCGAAGTAGTCGATGGCGGGTTTGAGATTGCGCACCAACTGGCGGAGCAGGCGCGGTGCCCGGGCCACGATTTCGGCTTCACCCGCGAGCAGACGGCTCCGGGCGGTGCCGGCATCCTCGATATTGAGCTCTTTGCGGGCGGTTTCCACGAGCGCGCCAAAGCCGAATTCGAGAGGGGCGGGCGTATGGACGCCGCCCTTGCCCAGGATGAACACGTAGGTGCGATGGAGATCGAATTCGACCACGGCCGCCGGCTGGGAATCACCGACCATGGCCTGATAGCTCTGCACGCCGCCGAGAACGGGCAGCGAGGAGATTTCCATCCGCCGGGGATGCACGCCCAGGCTGAGAAAGCGGCGTTGGGCGACGAGAAGCTCCTCCATGGCTTCACCGCACAAGAGCACGTCCTTGATGGGTGGGTGTTCGGCATCGAACGGATTGCCGTCAAAAGGGCTGACCAAGGCGATGCGCCATTTGTCGGAGGGGATCTTGTACTGGTTGGCCAGAACCGTGGGCAGATAATCCGGCTCAGCGAGCTTCCTAGGGTTGACCTCCTCGCGCTGCAGCAGCCGGGTCGGCGGGAAGATGCCGCAGATCCCCGGCACGTAGGTCTTGTGTTCGGGCAACAGGGCGTGCAGTTCGCGGCTGACGCCGTCCCAATCGTCGGCCGGCAGCTCACGCACCTGCTCGACATGCATGGCGGCGCTGCCGAGCCGGCCCAAGCGTGCCATCAACACGCCATACGGGTTAATCTCAATAACCACTCCACTACGGGATCTGCGCAGCAGCATGGCAGGGGAGGCCGAAGCAAAGGCTCGGGGCGGCGCCGGGTCGGCGGTGCAGGCTAGTTTGGTTCAACGTGATGGCGAGGCAGGATAGGGAAACATGCAGGTGGGCTGCTCCAGATGACAACGTTTTTCTATTGGTCCACCCACCGTAGGCAGTTCAATTCGAAACCAGCCATTGGGAAACATCATAGGGCGTGTTCAGCGTCGGGTAGACTGCGTCCCGCAGACTCAGGTCGTAATGAAAGTAGCCGTTGCCCCAGCCCTGGTCGACGGTCTGGGCGAGCACCGCACCGCAAATGGTGGTGCTGCCATACACCGCGTACAGCCGGAGCGATCCGTAGGGAACGTAGATGACGCCGTAATAGGCTCCGGAAGTCGCGAGCTGGGCGGTGTAGTAATTGATGTCGGCATAGGAACCGGAGCTCGTGCTGATGGTGGCCAGATTCTTGGGGAGTTTCGTCTTGTTGTCCACGCCCGCACCTTCGATATCCAGTCGCCCTCCGACGAAGATCTGGGCGGAGCCGTTGTGGGCGGCGTCAGCACCCTTGTTGATGATTATCTGGCCGGTGCCGTTGATGGTCAGATTGCCGGAGATCCGAATGATCACAGGCCCGTTAATGGTCAGATTGTCGGCGCTCGAGAGGACCGACAGATCGCCGGTCACATAGAAGATAGTGGGAGTGGTGGCACCCGCCGTGCCGAGCTGGCTATAGAATGGAGCGGCCTTGAGTTCGGCAATTCCCGACACCGTCGTCCCCGCCCCACTCGGCGCCACGATCTCGAACAGATTCTGGCTGGCGTTGGTGAAGACATACCGGGGATCGCGGGAAACGCCGCCGGGCGTGTCGGCCCGGGTGACTTTGCCACCGGTGGTGTAGGCGGGGGCCGATCCCGTCGTGGCAACAAATCCGGAGACTTGGGCCGCATTCACAGCGACGCTGGGGGCGTTGACCAGGGCTTCGTCCCTTCTGGTTTGCAGCCCGGACGCCGGATCCGGATCGACCGTGGACTCATAGCTGTCCAACCAGGCACTCCAGTTGATGGTGAAGCTGCAGGAGTTGTAAGCCCCCACGGCACTGGTGAAGAGTGCGGCGGGTCGGACTTTGATCTTGAGCTGCTTGGTGATGGCCAGTCCGTCCGGCATCTGCGAAGCACCGCTGGCCGTAATGACCGGTAGAGTCGTGTGGGCAATGCCATCGTAGTCACAGGAATCAATCTGGATGCTGACCGCGCCCGGCACTCCCTGATTCGTGAAGAAACCGCCCAGCGATTTATTCACGGTGCTGCCGGCCTTCGTCCAGCCCGCCGCCGCCCAGTCGTAGGCCGCCGGATTAGCGCGCGCCTGGTTGAGCGTCCACAACGCCTCCTCGGCTCCGATCTCCGCGAGCTGGACGGCGCCGTTCGTGCAAAAGGATCGGTTGCTCATTTCCATCGTCCGCGCGCACACCGCCACGTAGCCGATCACGGCAATACCCAGGACCATGGTGAGGCAAAGCGCCACCAACACCGCTGAACCGTCCTTTGCTACTGTAGGATTGCGCGCCATGTCACCGGACGAGATGTTTGTTGCGGAGGACCAGGCGCGCGGAAGCGGTGGTGAATCGCGACTGGGTGCCGGCGGCAGCGGAACCGGCGGCGATCGTGAATGTGCTCACTTCGACCGCCTTGATGCTGAGCGTATTGGCAGCGGAAAGGCATTGCTGGTCGAGATAGCCGAACCCGGTCCATAGCGGATCGGAGCCGCCCGCCTTCGGCAGACCGGTCAGCAGAACCAGAGGAGTGGCATTGAATCCCGAAGGCGGAGTTCCGGAAGAAACGCCGGAGGAAACCGTGCGGGTGAGTGTGCCGGCATTCGAGTCGTATACATACGTCACCGCGTAGATATAGGTACCGCCGGAACCGTTGGGAATGCTGGAACGAAACGTGAGCCGACCAGACGTTGGCATGGCCAGCCAGATGGATTCCTGGTTGATGTCATTGGCGGGATCGTAGCTGTAGGCAACCCGATCGGCGGTGTGCGCATCCGCGGCCAGCGCTTGCAGCATCCGGCGGCTTTGGGCTTCGAGTTGTTGCTGGTTGGAGTCGCGGATCAGATTCCGTCCGAGGAACGTGTAGCTCGAAAGGATGGCGGCGATAATCACCATGGTTATGCTCATGGCGATCATCAGCTCCACGAGGCTGAAGCCCGGGAGGCACCGTGCGGGCACGCCGCTATGGCTTTCGGTAGGAGACATTGAGACCGTATTTGCCAAAGTACGCACTGCTGCTGCGCGAATGCGGTTTCCCGGTCACACTGATCCAAGTGACCGTAATCGTTACCTGCCGGAGCACAGGATTGCCGCTGCCGTCGACCCGAACATTGGTCACCTGCCATCCATATTTCAGATTTCGGATCGGTATGCTGGCTAGGCTCGTGCCATACAGATGTCGGTAGCCACTGGTTGGATTTCCGGGGTTGGAAGTCAGCGTAATCTGACTCTGGTTCGAGAGATTCTGGACCATCGATCCCCAGTTTTGAATGCGCAGATAGTCGACCTCCGCTTGAATGATCTGCGCGGCGATTGTCTGTTTTCGCGCCGTGTCGAGCATTTCCGAGCCGATGGCGAGCGCTTGGACCATGCCGATGAATCCCACCAATAGGATCGTGGATGCCAACGCAACTTCGAGCAGGGTAAAGCCAGACTTGTTACTTGGGGATCGCCTCATAGCACATGGCTGGGAAGCAGACTTTTATGATAGGGCAAGTCCCTCAGATGAACTTCAAAGCGGCGTTAATGCCAATTTTTAACAAAACGTTTACCGTACTCCAAAAGCGAGGTCAAACCTCCAGCAATACGCCGGGAATTGATGTGTGCAATATAATGATCTTGAGCGTCTTGTAAAATCGATAGAAAATGAGCCGCCTCTTGATGGCCATTCATCGTCGCCACAGCCCGAGACGATTGCATGGAGTTGGGTGGTGTATGCAGAATTCGGGACAGGTCTCGTCAGATCGGCGGTGTGGGCAAGCTGCTGCCTGCCAGGAACCCAAACCATCCAGTCCTCGGATCGTCGTGTTCGAATGGCCCTCAGGACTGGCGCAGTTGCGCCGCGCAGATCAGCGAGCCGTCAGCGTGCAGGTCCGGCCAGAACGGTTGACGCTGACCTGCGGGCGGCTCGGGCATGGCGGTGCGCGAGGGATCTGGAGTCGGCTGCGTCAGAATGAAGAACGGTTCTGCCCTCCGCCGCTCGATTCTCCGCGGCGCTTCCGCGGCGGGTCGAGTCTGCACGAAGCAGCGGGATGCGCGTGGCTAGGCGCCACGACTAGGTACAACTCGCGTTCTGGTCAGAACAGATCAGGCGGCGTCCGGCTGAGAAACTCCTCAAGGTACGCGGTGGTGGCTTTGCCGGCGATGAAGACGGGATCACTCAAGATCGCCTTGTGCAACGGGATCGTGGTTTTGATTCCGCGAATAAGGTATTCACTCAGGGCGCGATACATGCGCTCCAACGCCGTCTTTCGATTTTCGCCGTGGGCTATGAGCTTGCCAATCATCGAGTCATAGTAAGGCGGAATGGTATACCCGCTGTAGACGTGCGAATCGACCCGTACCCCATGGCCGCCCGGCGCGTAATAGAGCCCGATGGTGCCGGGTGAAGGGGTGAAGTTGCGGGCGGGATCCTCGGCGTTGATGCGACACTCGATGGCGTGTCCGCGAAACTCGATGTCCTTCTGGTCCGCGCTGAGCTTTTCGCCCGAGGCGATGCGGATCTGCTCCTTGATCAGGTCGATGCCGGTGACCTCCTCTGTGACCGGATGCTCGACCTGGATGCGCGTGTTCATCTCGATGAAGTAGAATTCCCCGTGGGCATCGACGACGAATTCGACCGTGCCGGCGTTCTCGTATTCGGCCGCTTCGGCGGCGCGCACGGCGGCCTTGCCCATGCGCTTGCGGAGGTCGGAGGACAGGAACGGCGAAGGGGATTCCTCGATTAGCTTCTGGTGCCGGCGCTGCACCGAGCAGTCGCGTTCGCCGAGATGCAGCACCTTGCCGTGGCTGTCCGCAAGAATCTGGAATTCGATGTGCCGGGGACTCTGGATGTATTTCTCGATGTAGACTGAGCCGTTGCCGAAGGCCTTTTCCGCCTCGGCCCGGGCGATGTGGTATTCCTTCGCGAACGACACGTCGTTATGGGCAATCCGCATGCCGCGCCCGCCTCCGCCTGCCACGGCTTTGATGATGATGGGATAGCCGATCTTGCGCGCGATCTTCACCGCCTCGCCTTCAGAATCGATGGAGCCATCGGAACCCGGCACGGTGGGGACGCTGGCCTTGCGGACGGTGTCCCGGGCGATCGCCTTGTCACCCATAAGCTTGATGCTCTTGGACTTCGGGCCGATGAACTTGATGTTGCACGACTCGCATTGCTCCGCGAACTTGCTGTTCTCCGAGAGAAAACCGTAGCCGGGATGGATGGCGTCGACATCGGCGATTTCGGCGGCACTGATGATGCGGTCTGCGCGCAAATAGCTGTCCGCGCTCTTGGGGCCGCCGATACAGATGGCCTCGTCGGCGAGTTGGACATGGAGCGACTGGACATCCGCCTCCGAGTAAACGGCCAGGGTCTTGATGCCCAATTCACGACAGGCGCGCACGATCCGGAGGGCGATTTCACCGCGATTGGCAATGAGGATCTTCTGGATCATGAACAAAGAAACCGCTGCTGCTCACCCGCGACTCCAGCGTACAACACGCCCGTCAGGAAAGGACGCGGAAAAAGGCCGCGCCTCAAGCCTGCTTGATCTTGAACAGGCGTTGGCCGTACTCAACTGGTTGACCGTTCTCCACTAGAATCTCCACCACCGTCCCCTTCGCCTCGGCCTGGATCTCATTCATGATCTTCATGGCCTCGATGATGCAGACCACGGAGTTCTCCGAAACTTTGGCGTTCACTTCGACGAATGGCGGGCTTTCGGGAGAGGGTGCCCGGTAAAATGTGCCGACCATCGGGGCCTTGATGTAGCTGACGCCGGGCTCCTCCTTGTCCACTCCCACCGCGCCGGGGCCGACTGCGGCGTTCGGAACCGGGGCAGCCGAGGCGGACCCGCCTGCCGCTTCCGGAACCACTGACAATGGCACCGTCAACCCCGAAGTCGGGCTAACTACTGGCACTCCGTTGGGGCCCCGGCGTATCTTGAGTTTGAAGCCCTCTTCTTCCACCGCGAACTCGGTGAGTTCGGAGCGCTTCATTAGGTCGATGATCTGCTTGATTTGCTTGAGGTCCAAAACGGGGCCTTGGTTAGGTTAGGGGCATCCGTGTTAGTAGATCATTGAGAGCCGAGCGTTCAAAATTAGTTTTGCTCAAGTAGCAATACCGGATTTCGCAACGAATAGGCGTTTCGCTTAAGAGTGGCAAAAAAGTCGGAAAAGAGCGCAAAAATCACACAGATTGGCCTCAAAGATGGCGAAAGTGGGCGCGAATTTGTCATGTCGCCCATTCAATTTTCCAACGACTTACGTAAGTAACAAGAGCTGGAGCGAAGCTGAATTGCGATGCGAGGCAACTCGTCCGGAAACGTCCACATTTTCGATTGATATCCAAGACTCCAGCGAGCGGGCGTCATTCGCCGATGATCTTCACCAGCACCCGCTTGCGCCGCAGTCCATCGAACTCCCCATAGAAGACCTGTTCCCACGGACCGAAATCGAGCCTGCCCGATGTCACCGCAACGACTACCTCGCGGCCCATGATGGTGCGTTTGAGGTGGGCGTCGGCGTTGTCTTCTCCCGTGCGATTGTGGTCGTAGGCTGAGTACGGTCTCTCCGGAGCCTGCCTTTCCAGCCAGCGCTCGAAGTCGGCGTGCAAGCCGGGTTCGTCATCATTGATGAATACGCTGGCGGTGATGTGCATGGCGTTGACGAGGCAGAGACCCTCGCGGACGCCGCTCTCGGCCAGGGCGGCGTCAACCTTGGGTGTGATGTTCAGAAAGCCGCGGCGGTGCGGAACCTCGATCCAGAGCTCTTTGCGGTACGATTTCATGGCAAATCGGAGTTTGATTCATGAGGGAATCGGAGGCACAGGGGAAGGCAGTTCTGGCGCAAACCACGCCTCGCAGGACTGCGCTCCGGCGCTTGACCGACTCTCTCTTCCGGCGATGCCCTTCTACGCCGACCTTCACGTCCATTCGAAGTATTCCCGCGCCACCAGCGGCGATCTCGATTTCTACCACCTGACCCTGTGGGCGAAGAAGAAAGGTGTGGCGGTCGTCGGCACGGGGGATTTCACGCACCCCGCCTGGATGGCAGCGATCCGGGAGGAACTCGTGCCCGCCGAACCGGGACTCTTCCGGTTGCGACCCGACCTGGAGGCCGCCGTCGCCGCCGATCTCGGTCCCTGTGCCGCGGCCGGGACGCCGGTTCGGTTCCTGTTGGAAGTCGAGATCTCGACGATCTACAAACAGGGCGACCGGGTGCGCAAAGTCCACCACCTGCTGTACGCGCCTGATCTTGATGCCGCCGAACGCATGGTCAGCCGGCTGGCGCGCATCGGTAATCTCGCGTCGGATGGCCGCCCCATTCTTGGCCTCAACTCGCGCGACCTGCTCGAGATCTGTCTCGCCGCGGGCGAGGGATGCTACCTTATCCCGGCCCACATCTGGACGCCGTGGTTTTCCGTGTTCGGATCGAAGTCAGGCTTCGACCTCTTTGAAGAATGCTACGGCGATCTCTCCTCCTGGGTCTTTGCCCTCGAGACCGGACTTTCCTCCGACCCGCCCATGAACTGGCGGCTCTCGATGCTCGATCGCTTCCGTCTGGTCTCCAACTCCGATGCGCATTCGCCGGGCAATCTCGGGCGCGAAGCCTGCCGCTTTGACTGCGCGCTCGATTATTTCGCCATGAAGAATGCCTTGGCGACCGGCGTCGGTTACGGCGGGACCGTCGAGTTCTACCCCGAGGAGGGCAAGTACCACTTGGACGGCCATCGTGGCTGCGGTTTTCGGTGTGAGCCGGAAGAGTCGAGGCGGCTCGGCAACAAATGCCCGGTCTGCGGTGCGCCGCTCACCATCGGTGTGCTCAGCCGGGTGCTCGAACTTGCCGATCGCTCCGCGGGCAAACCACCGCCCACGGCGGCGCCGTTTCGCAGCTTTGTTCCGCTCCCCGAAATGCTCGGGGAACTCGCGCGGACCGGATCCAAGAGCAAGACCGTGCAGCGCGGCTACGAGCAGTTGATCGCGCGGCTCGGGCCCGAGATGGCCATCCTGGGGGAGGTTCCGCTCGACGAGATCGGCCGGGTCGGCACGCCGCTGCTTGGCGAGGCGGTCCGGCGCCTGCGGGCCGGTGAGGTTATCCGCGAAGGAGGCTACGATGGCGAGTACGGCGCCATCCGTTTATTCAAACGGGACGAGCTGGAAAGCCTGAAGTCGAGCGGTCTTTTGTTTGCGCTGCCGGAACCGGCCGTGTCGGTCGGACCGGGCGCTGCCGGCGCCGGCGCCTCGCGGGATCGACCCGCCCCTGCCGGCGCGAAGACCGAGCCGGAGCCGGCTCCCTCCGCCTCATTCCCCGCCTCGATTGCCGAGGGCCCGGCGCCGGGGGCGGCGACCTCCCCGGTCTTGGCGGGTCTTGACGCCGACCAGCGCGCGGCGGTGGAGATTGTCGCCGGTCCCTTGCTCATTGTCGCCGGGCCCGGCACCGGCAAGACGCGCACGCTCACGCACCGTATTGCCCATTTGATCAGAGACCACGGGGTCGCGGCGGAGGCCTGCCTCGCCATCACCTTCACCCACCGCGCCGCCGGTGAAATGCGCACACGTCTGGATTCACTGCTTCCCGGCAGCCGGTCCTCCCGGGTGGTGGTGACCACCTTCCACGCGCTCGGTTTGCTCATTTTGAGGGACCAGCAGGAGCGGCTGGGCTTGGGATCGTCGCTGGGGGTGGCGGGCGAATCCGAGGCGGTCGCGATTGCCCGCGAGGCGCTCGGCGTGTCGGCTCTCGAGGCGCGGCGGCTGATTCGCGATCGGGCGGCACGCCCGGAGGCATACGAGCGGGCGCTGCGGGCCCGGAGCCTGGTGGATTTCGACGATCTGATCGCGCTGCCGCTCGCGCTCCTCCGGGCGCATCCGGAGGTGGCCAGCGGCTACCGTGAGCGCTGGCCGCATCTTTCGATCGACGAGTTTCAGGATATTGACGCGCCCCAGTATGAACTCGTGCGGCTGCTGGCGCCGCCGTTTGGTTCACCGCCCGGAGGGCGCGGCGCCGCGGCCGGGGGCTCGCTCTGCGTCATCGGCGATCCTGACCAAGCCATCTACGGTTTCCGCGGCACCGACCCGCGGCTCTTCCGCCAGTTCCAGGTGGATTACCCGCACGGCCCGGTGATCCCCCTGGCGCGCAATTACCGGTCCACGCGCACGATTGTCGATGCCGCCCTGCAGGCCATTGCTCCCTCCACGCTCGTGCGGGATCGCGCGCTGCGCGCCCAGATCGTCGATGCGAGTCGCATCACGCTCCGGGAGTGCGCCACGGAGCGCGCGGAAGCCGATTTCGTCGCGGCGACCATCGAGCAGCTGGTGGGGGGCACCAGTCTCACCTCGTTTGACACCGGCCGCGCCAGCGGCGGCGCCCCGCTCTTGTGGGCGTTCAACGATTTCGCCGTCCTCTACCGCACGGAGGCGCAGACGCCGCCGCTGGTGGAGGCGCTGGCGCGTTCCGGCATCCCGTTCCAGCAACGGACCCACGGGCCGCTGGGTGAGCACCCCACCGTGCGGGCGCTGCTGGCCGGGGTCGGATCGCTGCCGCCCGAGGTGCCGCTCCGCGATCGCCTGAACACCGCCTCGTTGGCGCTCGCCCGGACCGGAAGCCCGGATCCTGATCTTCGCGCCATCACCGACGCGCTCGGTCCGCTCGCGGAAAAGCACGGAGCCGGCCTCGACGCCTTCGTGAATGAACTCGCCCTCGGCGTCGACGTTGACCTCTACGACCCGCGGGCGGAGCGGGTGTCGTTGCTCACGCTGCACGCCGCCAAGGGGCTGGAGTTCCGCGTGGTCTTTCTCGTCGGTTGCGAAGACGGGCTCCTGCCGCACCGTTTCAGCTTCGAGGAGGCCGCGGAAGCCGATATGGCCGAGGAGCGGCGGCTCTTCTTCGTCGGCCTCACACGCGCCCGGGACCGCTTGTTCCTGACCCACGCCCGCCGCCGGCACTGGCGCGGCGAAATCCGCACTCGCCGCCCGTCGCCCTTTCTCCTCGCCATCGAAGAGGCGCTGCTCGATCGCCAGAGGGAGGAGGCCACGATCGCGCCGCGCGTGCGGCAGATGGAGTTGTTCTGAAGGCGACTCCCGCCGCCAGCTGGACCAGCGGGTTGCCGCCCCATCCATGCCGTGGGATCGGGGGCGCGGGATCAGGGCGTCAGGCGCTTGTCAGCACCTTCGGCATGTCGAGACGGGCGGCGCGGCGGGCGGGAAGGAAGCTGGCGATCTGGGTGAGCGCGAGCACGCCGGCGGCCACGGCGAGATAGGGCCAGGCGGTCCGGGCGTTCAAACCCGGCACTAGGCTGGTCAGCCATTGCGCCGCGCCCCAGCCGCCGAGCAAGCCCGCCGCCACGCCGAGCACCGCGAGCCGCGCGTTCTGCCACAGGACGAGGCGCAGCACGCCGCTGCGGGTGGCGCCGAGGGCGGCGCGAATGGCCATTTCTCGTTCGCGGTTGGCCACGAGCTGGCTCATCACGCCGTAGCTCCCCAGCGCCGTGATGCCGATCGCGATCGCGGCGAACACGGCGAGCAGCACCATCAGCAGACGGGGCAACGCATTGGCCTGGACGGCAAGGTCCTCGAGCGGGGCCGCGTCGTAGGCGGCGACGTCCGGCGCGGTAGTGCGCAGGGCCCGGCGCCCGGCGGCCAGCGTGTCCGCCATCGAGCCGCGACCGTGCAGCACGATCCACCCGCGGCGCAGCGAGACTTGATCGAACGGCACGTAGACCGTTTCGCTCGAGGGCAGGCCGGCCCCGGCATCCTTCACGTTGCCGACGACGCCCACGACTTCGACCAGCGGCGCATCGCGCGGCGCCAGGCGGCGCAGCTTGCGGCCGACGGCGCTTGCCCCCGGCCAGTATTTGTCGGCGAGGGCCTTGCTGACCACGGCCACCGGCGGCGCCTCGCCGCGATCGCGGTCGTCAATGAGCCGGCCCTCGAGCAAGGGAATGCCCATCGCGCGCAGATAGCCGGGTGAAACGCGCCGGTACTGGAAGATGGCGGGATCGGGCGGGAACTCGCCGCTGGCCAGCTGCGGGAAGAAACCGCCGCCCCACTGGATGTCGCCCACCGGGATCGTCGTGGAGAAGCCGGAGGCGGCGAGCAGCGGCTCGCGCGCGAGGTTGCCGTCGAGCGCACGGATGAGCTGGGCCCGTTTCGCGTGCGTGTCGTAGGCGGGTTCGGGCAGCTGCACGCGGAACGCCACGCGATGTGCGGTGGCGAAACCGAGATCCGCGTGGCTCAGCTGGCGGAAGCCGATCCCCGCCAGGCCCGCGCTGAGCAGGATGAGCACGGAAATGACCGCCTGGAGCACGACCATCGCCTGCTGCGAGCGCAACGCGCCGCGGCTCAGGCTGGCGCCGCGCGATTCGCTGCGCAGGGCCTCGAGCAGCGAGGTGCGGCGAACCTGCCAGGCGGGCAGCACCCCGGCGACCACTCCCGTGCCGAGCACGAGCGCGGCCGAGAACAGCAGCGTGGCGCGATCGGGCGCGAGCTGCGCCAGGAAATCCGCGAGCTGCGGGTTGGGATTGAGCGGCCGGAACAGGGGCAGCGCCAGCCACGCCAGCAGCACGCCCAGCAGCCCTCCGCACGACACGAGCAGGAGGCTCTGCGTCAGGAACTGCCGCACCAGCCGCCAGGCGGACGCCCCCAGCGCCAGCCGCACCGCCGTCTCCCGCTGCCGCTCGGCCGCCCACGCCATGAGCAGCGAGGCGAGGTTGCTGACGGCCAGCACGAGCAGGATCGCCGCGCCCGCTTGCACAAAGATGAGCGCGCTGTCGGCGCCGGACATCAGATTCTCGCGCATCGACTGCGCGCGCCAGCCCCAATCCTTGTTGGCCGCGTCCATTTTGACCGCACGCGGGGCGAAGCCGCGCAACTCCGCGTCCGCGCCGGCGACCGTCATCCCGGGCGCAAGGCGGGCGTACACGAAGAGCTGCCGCGCGCCGACGATCGCGGTCCACATGTCCGCCGGAAGATCGAACGGCAGCCAGACGTCGGTGCCCTGCGGCTGGCTGAAGACGGGCGGTAGCACGCCGACGACGGTATGGGGCACGCCATTGAGACGCAGGGTGCGGCCGAGCACGTCGGACGCGCCGCCGAACGCGCTGCGCCAGAGCGCGTGGCTGATGATTGCCACCGGGGCCGCGTTGGGCCCCTGCTCTTGAGTGGTGAAGATGCGGCCGAGCATCGGCGCCACCCGCATGACGGCAAAGAACTCCGTGGTCACGCGCGCGCCCTGCAGCTTCCGGGTGTCGGCCTCCTGCTCCCAGTTGACGTCCGCGAATTGGACGCAGGCGATGTGCTCCCAGAAATGCGTCGTCTCCTGGAGCAGGCGGTAATTGGGAAAGGCGTCGTTGAAATCCACCCGGCCGCGGCCGGGCAGTTCGCGCGTCGTCCAGACCAGCACGACCCGGTCCGCGGCGGGCACGCCGAGGCGGGCGAAGAGGAAGCCCTTCAGGACGGCGAAGACCGCGGTGTTGGCCCCGAGCGCGAGCGCCATGATGGCGACAATCACCGCGAAAGCCGGGCGGTGTCGCGCAAAGAAGCGCAGGGCGGACTGCAGATCGAGGACGACGGAGCGCATGGGGACACCAACGTAATCCAGGGCGCGCCCAACGGCTACGTACAGTGACCCTTCTTCCGCCAAGGCACAGCGGCGTGCCCGACGGGTGCCGGGCAGCCCGGCCGGTTAGGTCCTGGCGAGCGCCTGTTCCAGGTCCGCTTGGATATCGACGAAGTCTTCGATCCCGAGGGACAGGCGCACGTAGTCGGGCGAGGTCCCGGTGGAGACCTGTTCCTCCGGCGTCAGCTGACTGTGGGTCGTGCTGGCGGGATGGATCGCGAGCGACTTGGCGTCGCCGATGTTGGCCAGATGGGAGAAGAGCTTGAGTCTCTCGATGAGTTTCTTGCCCGCGTCGTAGCCGCCCGTCAGGCCGAACCCGAGCAGGCCGCCGAAGCCGCCGGTCAGGTATTTCTTCGCCGCGGCGTGGCTGGCGCTGGTTTTGAGTCCGGGGTAGTTGACCCATTTGACCTTCGGGTGCGCGGCGAGAAATTCCGCCGTCTTGAGGGCATTCTCGCAGATGCGGGCCAGGCGCAGGTGCAGGGTTTCGAGGCCCTGCAGCTTGAGGAACGAGTTGAAGGGGCTGAGGCACGCTCCGATGTCGCGCAGGAGCTGCAGCCGCATCTTCAGGATGTAGGCGACGTTGGCACCACCCGCGGGCGGAAAGCTCTTGAATGCCTCCCAGTGCACAAGGCCGTGATAACTCGGATCGGGCTGGGTGAACCCGGGGAACCGGCCGTTGCCCCAGTCGAAGTTGCCGCCGTCGACCACGATGCCGCCGATGGAGGTGCCGTGGCCGCCGATGTACTTGGTCGAGCTGTGAACGACCACGTTGGTGCCCCACTCGAACGGACGGTTGAGGATGGGCGTGAGGCAGGTGTTGTCGATGATGAGCGGCACGCCGACCTCGCGGGCGATCCGCCCGACCTCCTCGAAGGGGAAGATGTTCAGCGCCGGGTTGCCGAGGCCCTCGCCGTAGAACGCCTTGGTGTTCGGCCGGACGGCGCGGCGGAAGGCGTCCGGCTCCCCGGCGTCGACGAACGATACCTCGATGCCGATTTTGGGCAGCGTGTAGTGAAACAGGTTGTAGGTGCCGCCGTAGAGTTGCGAGACGGAGACCAGGTGGTCGCCCGCGCCGGCGATATTGAGGATGGCGTCGGTGATCGCGGCCTGACCCGACGCATGGGCAAGCGCCCCGGAGCCGCCCTCGAGCGCGGCCATGCGCTGCTCGAAGACGTCGGTGGTCGGATTCATGATCCGCGTGTAGATGTTGCCGAGCTCCTTCAGCGCGAAAAGATTCGCGGCGTGCTCGGTGTCGCGGAACACGTAGCTGGTCGTCTGATAAAGGGGGACCGCGCGCGCGCCGGTCGTCGGATCCGGCGTCTGGCCGGCGTGGAGGGCTTTGGTGCCAAGTCCTTGGTAGTTCATGGGCACAATGGCCTAGAATTCTAGGGTGGTTAGGCAAGAAGACAACCGGCCGGGAACGAATAATCCGTGTCATCACGGCCGGCGGCGGGATCCGGCCAGGACGGCCGCAGGGGCCGTCGAGGCTTTGACCTGCCGGCAGATTCGCCCCATGGTGTCGGCATGGGTGACCGCGAACGCGCCGGACTGCGCGCGGCGCCCGCCCCCTGGCGCCAGTGGGGGCAGGACGTGGACGCGCAGTCGGTCGAGCAGATGAAGAACGCCTGCGCCCTGCCGGTGAGCGTGCTGGGCGCGCTCATGCCCGACGCCCACGTGGGCTACGGCCTGCCGATCGGCGGGGTGCTGGCGACCGACCGCGCGGTGATCCCGTTCGCGGTCGGGGTCGACATCGCGTGCCGCATGAAGCTTTCGGTGCTGGACCTGCCGGTGGCCTGGCTGCGCGAGCGCCGGGACCGGCTGGCGCGGGCGATCGAGGCGGAAACGCGTTTCGGCGTGGGTGTGGAGTTCGCGCCGCCGCGCCAGCATCCCGTGATGGACGAGGACTGGAGCGTCAGCCCGGTGACGCGCGCGCACCGGGACAAGGCCTGGCGCCAGCTCGGCACCAGCGGCAGCGGCAATCATTTTGTGGAGTTCGGTGTGCTGGCGGTGCGGGAGCCCCTCCGGGACCTGCCCGCCGGCGAGCATCTGGCCCTGCTCAGCCACAGCGGGAGCCGCGGCACCGGTGCGCTGGTGTGCGACCACTACAGCAAGCTCGCGATGGCATCGCGCGGCGGCCTGCCGCGGGAGCTGGCGCGCCTGGCGTGGCTCTCGCTCGACGAGGCCGCGGGGCAGGAGTACTGGGCGGCCATGCAGCTCATGGGGAAATACGCCTCGGCGAACCACGCCTGCATTCACCGGCACATCGTGTCGCACCTGGGCGCCCGCGTGCTGTTCGCCGTGGAGAATCACCACAACTTCGCGTGGCGCGAGACGCACGACGGGCGCGAGGTGATCGTGCATCGCAAGGGCGCCACGCCCGCCGCTGCCGGCGTGCTCGGGGTCATTCCCGGCTCGATGGCCTCGCCGGGCTTTGTCGTGCGCGGCAAGGGCAGCTCCGCGTCGCTCTGTTCGGCCGCCCACGGCGCGGGCCGGGTAATGAGCCGCGCCCAGGCGAAAAGGACGCTCGACTGGAAAGCCGCGCGACGCCTGCTCGACGCGGCCGATGTCACCCTGCTGTCGGCCGGCCTCGACGAAGTGCCGATGGTCTACAAAGACATTCATGCCGTCATGGCGGCGCAGGCCGATCTGGTGGAAGTGGTGGCGCGATTTGATCCGCGGCTGGTGAAGATGGCACCCTCGGGTGAGCGGCCGGAGGACTAGCCACACCAAATTGCGGATCCCCGCCGGTAGGATCCGTCGCCGCGCCATGCAAGCCGGCCGAAAGTAACAGGGTTGTTACCATAAACCGGGTCGGGCGAGGGTGGATTTGAATCTGCGCCCCTTGTTTTGCCGGCGAATCGGCGTAAGTACCCTGCTCCGGATTCCCTCAATCACGTGAACGATCCCCCCCGTCATGCGGCGGGGCCCAACCCAAGGATTATCTCATGCATCACCGTCACATTCCGCTGCTGCCTTGGTGCAGCACGGCGCCGTATCAGTCCACCGCGCAATCGATCGCACGCGCGACCCCTCTCGTTTCCGTCGTTTCATTCGCCGCGGTGTTGGGCTTGGCTCCGTCGGCGTGGGCGCAACACTTCTATCAGCAGACCAACCTGGTGTCGGATGTGCCAGGATTGGCGGCGGTCACCCACCTGCCGCTGGTGAACCCGTGGGGACTGGCGCGGAGCGCCACGAGCCCGTGGTGGGTGGCGGACAACGGCGCGGGCGTGTCGACGCTCTACCCCGGCACCGGCACGCCGCTTGGGCTGGTGGTCACCATCCCGGTGGGGTTGGGAGGAACGCCGCCGTCAACGCCCACAGGAACCGTGTTCAACGGCTCAACCACCGACTTCCTGGTGGATACGGGCAAGCCGGCGCATTTCCTCTTTGTAGCGGAGGACGGCGCCATTTCCGGCTGGAACTCGGGCACGTCCGCGGTCGTTAAGGTGGATCACACCGGATCGGCGGTCTACAAAGGCGTGACCCTCGGCCAGCGGAGCGGCGCGAATTTCCTCTATGCCGCGAACTTCTCCTCGGGCATGGTCGAGGTGTACGACGGCGGTTTCAACTGGGTGAATTTGGGCGCACATGCCTTCCGCGATCGATTCATCCCGCGGGGCTTCGCGCCGTTCAATGTGCAGAACATCAACGGCACGATCTTCGTCGCGTTCGCCAAACAGGATGACCAGAAGCATGACGAGGTGGCGCATCCCGGGTTTGGCTTCGTCGATGCCTTCGATACCGACGGCAACCTGTTGATGCGACTCGAGCACGGCTTCTGGTTCAACGCGCCATGGGGGCTGGCGATGGCGCCGGCGAATTTCGGCAAGTTCAGCAACCTGCTCCTCGTGGGCAATTTTGGCAGCGGCAAGATCGCCGCGTTTGATCCGAAGCACGGGCATTTCCGCGGGATGCTGCGCGGCGACAACCGCCGGCCGCTCTCGATCGACGGGTTGTGGGCGCTGGGTTTCGGCAATGACGCCGCCGCCGGGCCATCGACCGCGCTCTTCTTCACCGCGGGCATCGACGATGAAGCCCACGGCCTGTTCGGCACCATCACCGTGCTGCCGGACAAGGGCGACGGCGACAACGATGCCGACGATCAATAGACTTTTCTGGGGTTCGTAGTGATCCGTCTGCAGGGCGGCGGCCGGCACCACTGCGGGTGTCGACCGCCGCCTGCACGGTGCGACTGGGGGCAACTGCGTATCGTCTGGCCGGTTGCTCCCAGTTTGCCTTTCGGGCACCAGCCGGCGGGTGCCGCGGGCGGCGCGCCGCGCGGTCTCGTTATTTCGGCGGCGGGGAAAGGTAACTCGTGCGCCGGTTGTTGGCCGGGACCTGATCGGTGACTCCCGGGGGATTGACCAGTTCGGTGCGGAAGACGATGCCGCCGCTGGCCGTCAGCTGGCTTTGGTCGACAGGCATCTTCACCACGTAGGTGGCGCCCGGGCCGAGCAGGGGCAGGGGCGTGGTGCTGGCGACTCCGCCGGCGTCCACGTTCAACACCAGGCCGCTCACGCCCTGGCCGCTGCGGTTCTGCACCACGAATTCCATCTGGCCCGACGTCGCATCGTAGTAATGGCTGGAGATGGCGGTGTCGATGCGCAGCGGGTCGTTGCGGTTCATGGCCCATCCGAGGTTGAGAATGCCGTCGCCGTAGTCGGGATCCGGCCCTGGCGCTCCGCCGTCGCTGGCGTACTGCTGAAGCGTCTGCCACGCCTGCGTTGCGCTCATCCCGGGGTTGGCGGACATCAGGGCGGCGATCGCGCCGGCGACGATGGGCGCACTGGCGGAGGTGCCGTCGAAGGAGACGCGCTGACCGTCGAGCCAGGCCGTCTGCACGCCGTAGCCGGGGGCGGCCATCTGCAGTTGCGGTCCGGAATTGGAGAAGTTCACTTGCTGCCCGAGGGCGTCGACGGCGCCGACCGACACCACCCGCGCGTCGGCCGCGGGCCACGTGAGCTCGGTGGCCTGATCGTTGCCCGCCGACGCCACGATGACGACGCCGCGCCGCGTCGCGTAGTCGATGGCGCTGCTTAGCAGGGAGCTGGTGTCGTAGCCGCCCAGGCTGATGTTGATGATCTGCGCGCCGGCGTCGACCGCCGCCAGAATCGCGCGCGCCACGGTGAAGATGTCGCTTTGGGTGTTCGCATCGGTGATCCGGAGGCTGAGAATGTCGGCCGCCGGCGCGACCCCGGGGGCGTTCGGCGATTCGCCCGCCGCCAGCGCCGCCACCGCCGTGCCGTGACCGTCCTCCGGCCCCGTGCCCGCGGCCGTGCCGAGGCCGATGTCCAGAGATTGCAGGCGCCCCTGGCCGAACGTGCTGTCGGGCGCCACCCCGCTGTCGAGCACCGCGATCGTGACGCCGCGCCCCCATTGGCTGCGATCGCCCGTGGCGCCGAGAAAGCCGAGCATGCCGTTGCCGAACGGGACGAGAATCTGCGCCGCACGGTCCTGTTTTGCCGGTACCGTCGGCGGATTGATGTAGAAATTAGCGCCGGCCTCCGCGTAGTCCGCCGCGTTCGCGACTAGGTCCGCCTCGAGCCCGGCGAGCGAATCGTAGCGCACGCGGACGGCGAAGAGGGAATCCAATTGCCCGAGCACCGTGAGGCCCAGGCGCGCGGCGCGCGCGAGAAACCTCCGGTAGGCGTCCGCATCCGCGAAGATCAGCACGGCTTCATGGGGCCGCGCGTCAGGCTGGTCGAGCGCTTGCCGGAGATCTCGCCGCGCCGGCCGCGGCGTCGCGGCGGCCGCAGAGGGCGCAGGCCGGAGTGAGGGAGTCCCTCCCCCGACGGCACCCGCCACTGTCGGCCCCGTGGTCCGATCCGCCGGAGGCGTCGGCCGGTCGTGCTTCCGGCCGGTCAGCACGAGCCCGAGCAGGAGCAGGAGGACGGCGAGGCATCCGCCCGCGAGGGGGATGACGAGGGATCGTCGTTCGCTCATGGAAGAAGGACGGCAGGGATCGGGCTCGGCGGCACAGGCGCGACAGCCGCCAGCTCTCACAGACGCGACCGCGGGCCCGAGGTTTCGCCTTTTTCGATCGCGGCGATCCCGGGCGGGCCCGAATCCTGGTGCCGGCTCTGGTGCAGCTGCCAGGAGTTCCACAGGTTGTGCCAGAGCACGTAGCAGGTCGGACCGAGCGCCACGAGCGGATTGGCGTAGGCGAGGGCCAGGTAGATGGTCAGCGACGTGTTCTTCTGTCCGAGCGACTGGCTGGCCTCGCGCGGGAACTCGCGCCCGCCGATCGCATGCCCGAGGGCGAAATTGGCCGCGCAGATCGCCGCCGTCAGGAGGGCGATCTGGGCCAGCGCGCGGAGCGAGAGGTCGACCTGGCTGCGCAGGAAATGCGAGCCGTTGGCGGTGACGAGGAAGAGTGCGAGCACCCACATGCCGAACGAGACGTTGCGCAGATGCTGCGGCCAGTCCGCCGCCCGCGCGCACACGGTGCGCAGCAGCCACGCGAGACCCATCGGCCCAAACACGACCAGCGCCATGCTGCCTAGCACCTGGGCAAATGCGTCCGGCGTGGCCCGCCCCAGGACAACGGGAAGCAGGCCGGGCAACAGGGCGGCGATGGCCAGGTTCGTCAGGAGAAACGCGGTGATCACGTACTCCACGCGCCCGCGCAGGAAGCTCATCACGACCGGCGCGGCCGTGGCGGTCGGCGTAATTCCCGCAAAGAACGCGGCCAGGGCCACCTCGCGCCCGCCCACCAGCCCGCCCAGACCCCACGCCGCCAGACCGATCGCCAGATTCGCGGCCAGCAGGACGAGGTGGCTGCGGCGGATGTCCCGGTGCGACAGGCCCGTCTGCAGGAACACGAGGAACAGCATCCCCATGACGAGCCAGCGAATCGCCCAGGCCGCGGCATAGGCCTGCGGCAACAGCGCGCCCAGAACCATGCCGGCGACGAGAGCGGCGGTGCGGAGGAGGCCGGGCTTCATGGGCGCAGGGTCCCGAGCAAAACGGGACCACTCCGGCAACGCAATGGCGCACTGCGGGCGGTAGCGGCGTCGTCGTACGCTCCGCGGCAAGGCACCGGCACCCAGCCTTTCGGCCTGGGGCCAACCCCGCCGGCGAAGGTCCGCCTGCGGGTTCAGTTGACTCGGCCGCCGGCTGCTGGCTTGTTGGCCGGGTCATGCGCCTTCCCTGGGTGAACGCGGGCCGGCTGGGGGTGGGTCTGGCGATCGCCACTCTGGCGGGGGCCGCTCCGCCCGAGGCGGCGCCGCCGGCGCTTCCGGTGATTTGGAGGTTGGACACGCTGGCGTTGATCGGCGGCCGTGCGCCGCAAGTGCTCGGGTCGCCGCGGGTGGCGGCGGACGAGAGCGCCGTATGGTTCAACGGCGTGGATGCCGGGCTGATTCTGGCGGTGAACCCCCTGGCGGGGTTGAGGGAATTCACCATCGAGATCCTGATCAAACCCGCGGCAGGCGGCGGAGAAGCGCAGCGTTTTTTCCACGCGGAAGACGATACCGCCAGCCGCGCGCTGCTGGAGATCCGGCTGACTCCGGCGGGTCGCTGGGCCCTCGATACCTTCCTCCTTTCGGGGCCAAACGGCCTGGCCCTGCTGGACCGCACGAAACTGCATCCGGCGGACGCGTGGCATTGGGTCGCGCTGCGGTACGACGGCCGGCGAATGTCGAGCTACGTGAACGGGGAGAGGGAGCTGGACGGCGCGGTGGTGTTTGTGCCGATGAAGCCGGGGCGGACGTCGCTCGGCGTCAGGCTCAACCAAGTCTTCTGGTTCAAGGGGGCCATGCGCGAGGTGCGGATTCATCCGGCGGCGCTGGACGCGGCGGCGCTGCAGCGGAGGCCGTGATTGCTCCCGCCCGCGCGCGTTACCAGCCCACCGTGTTATTCAGTGCGGTGATCTCGGGCAGCGCGGGATCGGGGATGATTTCCACCGAGCCGCCGGAATCGGCGCCGGCGGGCAGCGGGAGCGTGACGAGAACGGTGCGCGGCCGGAGGTCGACCGGCGCCTCGAGGGCCGGCACGGTGGCGCGGGCCACAGGCTGGCCGCGGGAGTCGCGCGCGACGGCAGTGGCGGCCCGCGCCGGCACGCTCCCGAGATTATGGACCGTCATGCGCACGGCGCCGCCTTCGCGGACGACATCGTCGGGGCCAATGGCCAGATCGGGGCGCTGCCAATAGGGCGTGCCCGGCGATGTCAGCCGCAGGGTGAGGACGCTCGTCGCCCGGGGCGGCAGCGTGAATTCGAGCGAGCGCGTTCGTTCGAATTCGGCGGTGCGGGTGGCCAGCGCTTGGTCCGCGGTGTCGTCATCATCGGTGTCGACGCCCTGCGTGATCGTCCAGCGGCCGGGTTCGATGTTCCAGCCGGTCATGATCGCGCGAACGGGCGCGGTCTCGAGATTGCAGGCGATGACCTTGAAGGCGGTCGGGGTGGCGTCGGGGATCAGGATGGCCACGCTCTGGTCGTTGGCGGGGGCGGCGAACTGCCAACTCACCACGTGGCCGGGGTAGAGGGCGTTGCGCAGCAGGGCCACGCCGCCGAGGCGGGCACGCTGCAGGTCGGCGGTGGGCACGCCGACGCGGTCGATCCAGAGGCTGCCCTCCGTGTTGATGTAGTCGAGGAGATCACACTCCGCGATCTCGCTGGCATAGAGCTGCTCCAACTGGCGCTTGTCGCCCGCGAGCTGCCAGACGAAATGGCCGTCGGCGGAATAGCGGTAGGCATGGGCGGGGGCGCGGCCGCGGCCGTCCTCCGGCCGGGTCTCCAGCGGGCCGCCGCGCTCGCCGGCCAGGATGCGCGGACCGAATTCCGCGCGCAGGCCGAGCCAATCCAGCGCGTTGGCGTTGACCGCCATCAGGCCGGACGTGCCTTCATCCAAGAGGGGATCGAGATACCGGCGGTCGCCGGTCCACCGCCAAGCACCCCAGAACACGTGCCACGGGAGGAAGCCGCGGGTCGCGTCGCCCTCCCGGTCATCGACGAAATGAATCGCCGAGGGCAGGTGCGGACGACCGTCCGCGCCCAGCCGGCGGTGCGCCAGCAGGCCGTCCGCGAGTTCCAGAAGCACCTTCTTCGCGGCGGGACTGCCGTTATAGTCGACCAGCAGCTGTCCGGGCTGGAGCACGAGATAGGAATAGGCTTTTGCCCAACCCCAGGGATCCTCGGTGGCCATCTTCGTGCCGCTGTAGTAGGACGTGCGGATATGCCGGTGGCCGGCGGCGTTGACCGCGGTGATGCCTTCGACGCCGCGCTCGGTCGCCATCGCGCGCTCGATCTGCCGGGGGTTACCGTAGTCGAGAATCAGGTTCGCGCTGAGACAGTCGATGCCCTCCTCGTAACTGTGGAGCTCGTCAGTCTGGATGGTGGGCAGACCGTTCGTGAACATGCCGTTGGTGAACGCCGCCTCGAGCAGCGCGTGCAGGGAACGCCGGAGCTTCTCCGTCTCGCAGCCCATGAGCGCCACGCCGGGCCAGAGATTGAGCAGGTCGACGTCGTCGGAGATGCCGCCGCCAAAATCGCCGTAGGCGACCTGCCGGTGATCGATGTACCAGTTGACAAAGCGTTTCACGCGGCCGAGCAGTTCGACCTGTTGGAAGGCCCACGGGGGCACGCCGGGGGGCGGCCCCGCCTCCGGGTGGGGCGGGCGCGGCCAACCCAGGGCCGCCGCAGCGTAGTTGCGGCCGGGCAGGTGGCCGGGATTGATGCGCAGCAGGTCCTTGAGATCGCCCTCGAAGCGATTCCACAGATTGAACTTGACGCTGTGCGGATGTTCCTCGACGAGCATCGCGTAGCTGTCGCGTGCCTGGGTGAAGCGGTCGAGCTCGTGCTCGGGGCGCGCGGCCTCACGCGGCTTGAAGATCAGACGCACGCTGGCATCGAACAGGCTGTCCGCGTGAAACTGGGAGCTGGCGCAAGCGACGGTGAGATAGAGCGGCCGGCCGGCCGGCAGCAGACGGTCGCGGAGGTCCAGCCACAAGGTCTTCGTTTCACCTGGCTTCACACTGCAGGTGAAATCGCACATATTGCGCTCGGGCCAGAGGGGATCTTTCACCTGGACATTGAGTGGGACGTACGCGCCATGGGTGGGCTTCACGGCAAGCGCCGGCAGGTCAATGGCGATGCCGTCGAGTCCGTCGGTCAATTGGTCCCAGGTGTCGGGGATGAGGACGTGGACGATGGGGAGGTGCTGGCCGGCCGGGATTAGGTGCGACGAGACGGCGAGGGAGGTTCCGTCCGGTCGAGCGATAAGGACCTGGCGTTCGTCCGCCGGAAATCGGCCCCAGATGAACAGACCCAGAGATTTGACCCCGGGCTCCGCCGCGCTGCCGAAGCCGAGCCGATACGCGAGCCTGTGGCTGCCGGCCGGCTCGCGTTCGCCGGCCACCTGGTACGCCGCCAGCTCGCCGATCGGCTCCTCCGGCTGGGCATTGGTGAAGCGGATCATCCGACCCGTGATTGGCGTCGGGAGCACGTGCACGGTCTTCTCCTGGCCTCCGGGGCGTTCGAAGAGCAGCCGTTCGGCCGGAGCGTCGCTGGCTGACTCCGCCGCCGTGCCGGCTGGCAGCAGTTCCATCCGACCCCACGCCGCCCCCGAAATCTCCAGGTGATTCCATGGCTCGTCGGGCATGACGAAGGTAATGGATTTGCCCGATTGGACGTAGCAGTCCCAGTCCGGGAGCTGGAAATAGTCGTTGCGGCCCGGCAGGCGGGACCGGTTGTAGACTCCGGGCCAGGTCGTTTCGCGAATGCCGTCGCACGCCTTCCACCACCAGCGCTTCAGGTCGTAGGCGTCGTGAATCTCCACTTTGCGAACGGCGAGCGCCGGGCCGGAGTAATACGGCGGTGGATCGTCGGCACGATTCCAGCCGTAGCGCAGCCACCATTCGTCGCGCCAGCGCGGTTCGGCGAGGTCGCGGGGCGGCAGCGCAGACCGATCGGCGGGGGTGTCGCCGCGGGCCAGGGTGGCGACATCTGCATCGTCGAGCATGCGATCGTAGATCCGGATCTCGTCGATATCGCCGCCGCGCACGAAATTATAGTCGCTCTGGACATTGTACGGACTGATGATGCGGGAGTGCGGCCCGAACTGATCGAGGGCGGCATCGTACCTCGCGGGAGCTTGGTTTTGCGCAGCGAGCCGCCCGTTCACGTAGAAGCGGATGCCGCGCGTCTCGTCCCACGCCAGCGCGAGGTGCGTCCATTGGGCGGGCGCGGGAAAGGGCTCCATGGTCACCGACACGCGCGTGCGGGCGAGGCTGGCATCCGTCACGAACGCGTCAAAGCCGCGGCCGTTGTAGTCGATGCGCAACCACACCATGTCCCAGCTCGAGTGGTCGCCGTAGCCCACGCGGAAGAGGGGAAACGCCGTCGGGCCCACTGCGTAGCGGGAACGCCAGAAGAACGACAGCGTCCCGCGCTGCGCATAGATGTTGCCGGGCGCCGACCAGGCGAGGAGCTGGACGTCGCCGCACTGCAGCGCCGGACCCCGGGCGCCGTCGGCGATGATCTTCACCGCACGGTCAAAGGTCGGCGCCGGCGTGCCGGCGGCGGAGAAATCCGCGGTCGTGCCGTGATCGGCGGAGACGGAGAACAGCAGCCCGGTCTCGGGCGGCACCGCGGCCGCCGGGCGCAGCGGGACGGCGAGGGCGGCGGCGAGGGAGATACCGCGGAACCATCCGCAGCGGCGGGCGGCGCGGGGAGACGGGACCATGGTGGTCAGAACGGACAGGTCCGCTGGCAGAGCTGAATCGGCACGCCCCACGGATCCCGCATCATGATGAGCATCGAACCGTCGGGCTGCGGTTCCTCGAGGAAAAGCCGGGCGCCCGCCTGTTCCAGCCGCCGGCATTCGGCCCGCGCATCGGCGGCCACCAAGGCGACGTGAAACACCAGGGGATGCTGCGCCGCATAATCGGGTACGGGCGCTTTGGGGTTGACGTACAGCTCGACGATCACGCGGCCGGTCTCATCGGCAAGGAAATGCGTGTAGGGCGGGTCCTCGCGGTGGCGGGCCACGGTCAGGCCCAGATGCGCGACATACCAGCGGCTCATGGCGCGCGGATCGGGAACATTGAGCGCGAAATGCTCGAATTTCATGGGGGAGCGGGAAGGACGGGAATCAGCCGGGCCTCAATCGAGGCCAGAGTGTGCGCGCCGCCCCGCCGGCGCGCCAGCCTGCAGTTTGGGAGTACCCGGCGCGGCGGCGCACGGGATCCGACTTGAGAGCGGCGGGCCGGGCAGGGCTCCGATCGTGAGCCACCCGCCGACGCGACTCGCCGTCACGATCCCCGCCCACCGCGCCTTTCGGCTTCCGCGGGGGTCGGGCTGATCCCGCGCGACGGAGTCGACTTGGTCCCGGGCTTGAAAAGCCCGTCGAGAACGGTCTGCACCATGAATTCGGGCGCCTTCAGGAATGCCGTCGGCCGGAAATAGCTGGCATTGGCCAGCAGGTGGTCGGTGCGGGCATCGCGCAGGGTGATGGTCAGGGAAATCAGCGAATTCTTGAAATCCCATTCCCAGTTATCCTCGTAGACGAGGTAGGCCTTCGCGCTCACCGGCATGAGCGTGAGCGGGCCGCTCTCGGCCTGCAGGCCACGGGCCTGGAGGTTCCTGACAATCGTGTCGTGGAGGTTGTGGTTGTCGTTCAGGCTCTCGACGACAAAGACATACTTCAGCTGGCTGATGTCAGTCTTGGGTTCGACGTGCGTGGTCAGCGTCGCACAGCCGGCCAGCCACAAAGCCGGCAGCAGCAGCGCGGGACGTCTCATCCGGGGCCAAGACATGGAGAATGACGGAAGGTTTGTTCAAACCCCGTCGCTCGGCGAGCATGATTCGGCCGGCGTCGCTCGGCGCGCCGGCTGTGCCGGGCCGACCGGTGGCCGGAGGCTGTCAGCCGGTCGGAATGCGACCCTTGTTTTGATCGAGCCAGTGGGCAAAGGTTTGCAGGGCGGGGTTCAGCGACCGCGACGTGGCGATGCTCCGCGCCCCACAGAAATACTCCTCAAAATCGCGTTTGAACTGGAACATGTTGCCGAGGTCCTCGGCGCCGGGAAAACCGAAGCCGCGATAGACCTCGGGCGGCACGTCTTGATAGCGCACCTCCTGGCCCAGCGCCCTGGAGAAGCCGGCGGCCAGCTGGGCTCCCGTCAGATGCTCGCCGGCGATGCCCACGGTCTTGCCGGCAAAGTCGCGGCTGCGCTTGAAGATGCCGTATGCGCAGCGGCCGATGTCCTCGGCCGCGATCCCGGGAAGCTTCTTATCGCCCATGGGAAACGTGATGGCGAGCCGGCCATCGGGCCCCGTCTTGGGCCCCATGCCGAAGTGGATGAAGTTGTCCCAATAGAACGAGGTGAGGAGAATGGTCACCGGCAGGTTGAGCGCGGTGAAGGCCTGGTTGGCCTCGCCCTTGGCATCGAAATGCGGCACTTTGTATTTGCCCATCAGGGTCGGCATGCGGCTGTCGCTCAGCGGCACCCATCGGCGGGTGTCCTCGAGGCTCGACCAGATGACGTGCCGCAGACCGACGTACCGGGCCGCCTCCGCCATCGCCTTCGCCTCGGCCAATTCCTTTTCCGGGGAAAAGTGAGCCCAGAAGAACGTGACACAGTAGGCGCCGTACGCACCGCCGAATGCCCGCTTCAGGCTCTCGACATCATCAATGTCGGCGGCGACGACTTCGGCTCCGAGCTGGGCCAGCGCCTTGGCCTTGTCGGAATTCACGTCTCTTGTGATGGCGCGCGCGGCGAAGCCGCCGCTGGCGTCCTGCAGGATGGCGCGGACGAGGCCGCCGCCCTGGGCGCCCGTGGCGCCGGTCACCGCGATGATCTTTTTCTCAGCCATGATGGGTTCTCCGGTTCAAATCTTTCGGACCAAGATGAGAGGGGAAGCGCCAAAGCTGGGTCGAAACACCTGCGCCGCAAGCCGCCCGCGTGGATTTTGCCCTCGCTTGGCGCCGGCCACCCGGAGTCAGCCTACGGACCGGGGTCGCGTGTGCCGGGCCACGTAGAGAGGGTGGCGAGGCTGGCCGCTCGCGTTGCGTCCGAGGCAGAAGGTTTTCCCGGGATCGAGGCGTGCGAGCACCTGCCGGTCGCGGCCGAGGTGGGCGCCATGCTCGCCCCAGCCGACCATGATCTGGTCCACGCGCGCGTCCCAGTGGGAGATCCACCGATCATTGTCGGGGCCGATCGGATCGGCCGCCGCCTTCATCGCCGCCGGGTCGGTGGCCCGCCAGGCGAACAGGTTGAGCATCACGAAAAACGCATAGCCCCAAGCCGCCGAAAAATCGCGGATGCGGCGCAGCGTGGGATCGAGTTGGTGCTCATCCGCCGTGCTCGGATTGAGGCAGATCCACGCGACGCCGCGGCCGGGATTCAGCAGTTCGTCCCAGCGGTGGACGAGCGTGTAGCGGTACCGGCGGTCGGGGGAAAAGACGCACTCGTTCTGCATGGCAGCCTTCCTCAGTCGAGCGAAACCGGCCCGGCGAGGCAATGCCGGTCAGGCGGCGCGGGCCGCCCGGGCGTCCCCCCGGAAGGCGCGCAGCGCCAGCGCGAGCGCGAGCAGGAACAGTCCGGCCGCCTCGAAGAAGGCCACCCCCGGCAGCGGCAGGGGCGTGTGGGGCGCCACGCACAGCGCGAAGCTCCAGGCCGCGAGCGGCGGCCCGAAAACGCCCGCCAGACTGCCAAGGCCGGCCAGCACGCCTTGCACGGCGCCCTGCTCGTCCGCGGGCACGTGTCGGGTGATGAGCGCCTGCGCCGCCGGGCCGGCGATGCCGCCAAAAGCGCCCGCGAGGATCAGCACGTAAATCATCCACCCGCGAGTCGCGAGGCCATAGCCGGCCATGACCGCGGCCGAGAGGAGCAGCCCTCCGGCCAGGCCGCGTTGCTCGCCCAAGCCGCCGAGGATGGGCCGGACGAGGCGGGCCTGCACCACGGCCATGGCTATGCCGACAGCCGCGAGCGACAGGCCGACCTGCCGCGTCGACCAGCCGTACCGGTAGCCGGTGTAGAGCACCCACGTGCTCTGCAGCATGATCGAGCCGAGGAAGTAGAGGAAATACATGCCGGCCAGGCCGAAGAGCCCGGGAAGACGGCGGAGCAGCAGCAGGGCGCCGGCTGGATTCGCCCGCTTCCACTCGAAGGCGCGGCGCTTGTCCGGCGGGAGGGACTCCGGCAGCACGAACGCGCCGTAGAGCCAGTTGAGCACCAGGCAGCCCGCCGACACGAAGAACGGCAGGCGGAGGTGGTAGTGGCCCAGCACCCCGCCGACCGCCGGTCCGATCACGAAGCCGAGCCCGAACGCCGCGCCCACGAGGCCGAAGCCTTGCGCGCGCCGCTCCGGCGGGGTGACGTCGGCGATGTAGGCGTTGGCAGTGGCGATCACGCCGGCCGTCAGGCCCGCGACCACCCGTCCGACAAACAGCCAGCCGAGCGTCGGCGCCAGGCCCATCACCAGGTTGTCGACGGTGGATCCGGCCAGAGCGATCAGGATGACCTTGCGGCGGCCGAACCGGTCGGAGAGCGCACCGAGAATCGGCGAGCCGATGAACTGCATCAGGGCAAACACCATGATCAGCCAGCCGTAGGCATGGGACCCCGCCGAGACGCTGCCGCCCTCGAACTCAGTCACCAGCCCCGGGAGCACGGGAATGATGATGCCGAACCCCAGCACGAGGAGAACGAGCGTCACGAAGATGAAGCCCAGCGCCGGGGCGCGCGGAGAGGCCGTGCTCATCGGCTCAATTTCCAGGGGCGCGGCGCTCCCGGCGAGTCGCCGCGGACGCGCGGTGGCGGCGCGTGGCGGGCGAACCGGGGCCCGAAGCGGGGGCGGGAGGCGGCATGGCGGCTACGATGCGCAGCCGGTCACCGCGCTCAACTCGCCGTCGCCGATTTCGTGGGTACGCCGCCAGCCGGGGCCGCGGCCGGGCGCGGCTTCTCCGCTAGGGCCCCCGCTGCGCCAGGGCGGCGAGCTGCGCCTTCACATCGGCCAATTCCTGGCGCAGCCGGGCGACTTCCTGCTCAAGGCGAATCAGCGGCTTGTCCATCGCCGGATCGACCACCGACGCCGCCTCCGCCAGCGGGGCCGTCTCCGCCGCAGCGGTTTCCGGCGGGCCGGACAGCAGGTGGGCGTAGCGCGGCTCCTTGCATCCGGGCTGCCGTGGCAGCCTGGCCACCAGCGGACGCGGTGTGCGTGAGGCGAGGGCCTGCAGCGTGGCGTCGACCTCGGCGAGGCTGGCGAACGCGTGCAGGCGGCCGGTGCGCCCGCGAAGCTCACCCACGGTCTGCGGCCCGCGCAGCAGGAGCACGCAGAGCGCGGCCGTCTCCGGCGGGGAGAGCGCGAGGGCTTCGGTGAGTTTGTGCCCGAACCGCGCCACGCGGTTCGCGGCGCCCTCGAACACAAACACCAGCCTTTTGTCGCGCAGCGACTCCAGCGCGCGCTTCACCGCGGGCTCCCCATACGCCACCACCGGATCGCGATTGGAGGATTGATTGCAGGCGCTGACGAGCGCGTTCAGCGAGAGGGGATAATAGTCCGGGGTCGTGAGGTGCTTTTCCACCAGCGACCCGAGCACGCGGGTTTCCACGGCATCGAGCAGGAAATCTTCGGTGGCGGGATTCATGAACACGGGGCAGCTTGAGCCGGTGGCGCCGCCGGCGCAATCCCGGCGCCCGACCGTGGAGACAGTGGTCGCCGGCCGGCGCTGAGCGCCGCAGCGGGCCCGGCGTCAGGATACCGGGGCGGCATCGATCGGCTCGTGCTTGCGGTAGACCAGCCCCTGGAAAATGGCGACGAGCTGGCCGGCCTCGTCCGTGACGTTCACGGTGTAGCTGGCGAGCTTGGGGTGGCGGGCCGCCTCGCGTGCCTCGGCGGTGAGCGTGCCCGCCGTGACCGCCTTCAGGTAGGTGATGCTGACGTTGATGCCGACCGCGACGGTGCCGTGGGTGTTGGACGCGGCGGCAAACGCGTAGTCCGCCAGCGTAAAGATCGCGCCGCCCTGGGCGACGCCGACGGCGTTGGCATGCCAGGGCTCGATCCGCATGCGCGTCACGGCGTGACCGGGGGCGAGGGAGACTAGCTCGATGCCGCAGCGCTGCGCGAACCGGTCGCCCTGCAGGAATTCCTTCAGGGATTTCATGGCGTAACCGGCCGACGCTACCGACGCGCTGTCCGGCGGGCAAGAACCACCGCTTGCCGCCGGCAGGCGCAAACCGTGCGCGGGAAGTCCGCCGGGGACTGCCCGCGCCCGTTGGAGAGTGACGGCAGGGCGCGATCGCGCGCCGTCGGATTGACCTAGTGCTTCTTCTTCAGGACCGATTTCACCGCGGCCTCGGCGTTGATGAAGCCGTAGCCATCGACCGGCGAATAGCCGGCGCCGATCAGGTTGTAGAACTTGCCCGAGAATTTGGCGCCATTCTGGAGCGTGCCGAAGAACGTCGCGCCTCCGGGCGCGATTGTCCCCTGCGGAATCAGGACGCCGGCGCCAAGGAGGTCGGCCGAATTTCCGCTGACGGCGGCCGAGGGGCCGAAGGCGTCGGCTTCGTCGCGATCCACTCCAAAGCCGATCATGCCGCCGGATTTGAACGCCCCGGCAGCAAAGGTGAGATCGAGCTGCTTCCACTGGTCGGCGACGCCGGGGGGATCCGCCGGCAGGCTGAACGACGCGGCCACATCGGCCGGCGCCAAGCCCGAAGTGCTGCCGATGATGAACGGCTGGCCCGGGCCGACTCGTGTATCGAAGACGATACCCGGGGGCGTCTCGGTGGTGTTGCCGCCGGTGCCATTGAACGAGATGTTCGCGAGCGGGCTGAGCCCGTAATTCCGGACGGTGAAGACATTGGGGTCAAACTGGCTGATCGAGTTGGGATCGGCCGTGGCGGAGACGAGGATCAGGTTTGCGCGCGCCGTGGCGGCCCCCCAGGAGAAGAACGGATCGAGGTCGTGGTTGAAGGCGCTGTTCTGCAGGACGCTGCGCATCCGATCGGGGTTGACCGAGCCCGGTCCCCCCGCGGCGTCGAGAACCAGCGCCGCGATGGCGGCCGCGTGCGGCGCGGCCGCGCTCGTGCCGAAGAAGTTCGGCAGCGTGTCGGGATCCTGCGACGCGTCCCCGCCGCCGAAGAACGTCGTGTTGGCGCCATCCATCGCGGCGAGATCAGGCTTCTGGCGGATTTGTGGGATGGGGTAGCGCCGGTCGTTCCTGTCAAAGTAGATCGTGGCGGGCCCGGGCGAGGTGAACGACTCGGGGATGAAGGGCGGGTAGAAGGCGTAGGCGGCGACGCCCATCGCCCCCTCGGCGCAGTTGTGGCCGTAGGTGACCGGGCCGAGGTAGCTGAAATGCTCCTGCGGCGTGCCCGAGGTGAACCACACGTAGCGGATGCGATCGGCCGGCTTGGGGTGTTTGTCGGGGACATTGGCTCGGGCAACCACCATTTGCACGGTGATCGGGCCGCCCAGCCCGCCAAGTTCGAGCGGCCGGTTCGTGAACAGATTCTGCTCCGCCAGCGCGCCGATGTAGGTGCCGTCCGTGAGGAAGAAGAGCAGGTTGAAGTCCGAAAGGACCCGCTCGACGATCTGCACCTCCTGCACGGTGTACACGTAGTCACCCAGGGCGCCGTTGTAGCCCGACACCACCACGTAGTAGGTGCCGTCGGACGGAAGCTGGAGAATGAGGGTTTCCGGGTTCGTCGTGGAATCCTGGAAGCCGAGGAAGCCGAAATCCGGGCCGTAGAGCGTGATCGTGAGATCGGGGTTGGCATTGCCGTGACTGGGATCGCCGTCGACGGTGATGGCGACGATCTTGCCGGCGGTGCCGGTGAAGGTGAACACATCGTAGCCGGGATCGGCCGGCACCGTGCTCGCGCCCGACGCCAGCGTCTGGACCGGAATCGGCGGCACGGGATCGAACGGCTCGTTCCACTGGAACACGATCGTGCCCGACGAGCCGATCGCGATGGTCTGCGCGATGTCCAGGCTGCCGTCCTCGGCAAAATTATGGAACCCGCCGGCGTAGAGCGCCGGATCGACGTCCGAGAAATCGAGGTTCGTGCCGGCCCACGACGACGGATCAGCCGGGACGATCCGCAACTTGGAATCATAGGCCTGGGAGGCCGGGCGGTTGCCCGCCGAGGAGAAATAGGACACGCCGGCATCGGCGACGTCGTCGACCGCTTGGGCGATGATCCCGTCCTGGAAGAAGGGTTCGGCGAGATAGACGACGTCGTCGGCGATGACGTCCGCCTTGAAGCCGGGGATGGCGCCCGGCGCGCCGGGCAGGCCGGCGAGCGCGCGGATGTTGTTGGCGAAGCCCACCTCGCCCGTGTCGGCGGTGGCGAAGCCGAGGCGGGCTTTGGGCGCGAGGTCATGGACGATCTGCAGCATGGCCCGGCCCTCGTCCGTGCCGTCGGGGAAATCCTGCAGCACGACGACCGGCTGGGTGTTGCCGAGCGGGTTGCCCGGGCCGGGCAGGTCGCCGCTCGCGATGTCATCGGCCGCCTTGATGGGCGAGTCGCTGGTATCGTAACTGTCCGAGAGCACGCCGACCGTGATGCCGGAGCCGTCCACGCCGGCGGAAAGCTTGTCGACGCGGTGCTGGACCACGCCCTGGCTTGTGGCCGCACCGACGTCGTGCACGACCGGACTGGACGGCACCACGGCGAGCACGCTGCTCATCGTGGCGATGCCGGCCAGCTGGGCGGGCGGCACCAGCGCCTCCACCACACCCGCCCGGTAATGGGCGTCGGTCGCCCGCACGTCGACGCCGGGTAGCGCGCGCAGCCGCTGGGCGACCAGATCGACGGGTTCCTTGCCGTTCAGGGTGACCAGGACGAGGACGCGCCCCGCGGCGTCCTGGACCGTGACGGGCGACACCGTGCCGACCGCTCCGGTATCGCCGACCGTGGCGAGTTGGCCGGGGGCGAGCGAACGCGTTGCACTGGCGCTCGCGGCGCCGGGGGAGGTGGCGAGCCGGCCAAGGCCGCCGCCCAGATTGCGGGGTACGGGCCGGGCTGAAACGGGCGCGATCACGGTCGCAAGCCCGGCAGCGACGAAGAACAAAACGCCAAGACGGCGGCAAACGCTCCGAACGGAGCCGATGTGTTTGTGGGTTTTCATATCGATTCCCTGATGAGGCAAACGGCGCACGGGTTGCCCGGCCCGGCACGCCGACCGGGCCCCGGTGCGGAGCGCAGCCAGACCGGCCGAAGTGCAGAACGTGCGCCTACGTTGAGTTGATTGAGGGGTATCCCGTATCCGGAAGGGGTAGGTATTGCGGACGGCGGAACGCGGAACAGGCCGCGAAACCCGGGTGCGTCGCGGGAGCGGTGCCGGGGTGGTCGCGGCCGATTGAGGATGGGGATCAAACTGAGGAAAAAAAAGCGGAAGGCAAGGGCATTGACGAAATCGATGGTTTTTGCGCCACCGGTGGTCATCGCCTTCGCTCAAAATGGCTCCGGGGCGAGGCGGCGAGAGGGACGAGGAGACGGGCGGCGCTCCGTCTTGCGCGCCCTCGGTGCGTCCGGTTACCCGTCGGCGGTATTTCAGTAAGGCAATTCGGGCAAGAAAATCGGCCGACAGTTTGACCCAGAGGCGCGGCCCAATACCGTACCACCGCCTTGGTCCCAATTCGGTTACCCCCTCGCCCGACCTCTGCGGTGGGTCGTCACCGCCTCCCCAATGTCCCCCAACAGCCTGCGCCACGCGGCCGTGCCGCGCGCCGAGCGGCAGATTCGTTTCTCGATCGCAGAGTCGCGCGACCCCTGCGGCGGCGACGGTTCGGCGGCTGGGATCCGCGCGCGCGATCCGGCGAGCGTCCCGGTTCTCCTCTAGGCACACTTAACCCTCAATCGGAGATCATCATGAAACAGTCTCTTCACCGGCACAAACTGCTCGCGCTGGCGTTGGGAACGCTGGCGCTTCGCCTGGTTTCGACCGCCCTGCACGCCCAACCGAACACCTTTCAGCAGACGAATCTCGTCTCGGATATTCCGGGCCTGGCGGCTAACACCGACCCCAACCTGGTGAACCCGTGGGGCATCTCCTTTAGCGCGACGAGTCCGTTCTGGATTTCCGACAATGGCACCGGCCTCTCGACGCTCTACAACGGCAGCGGCACTCCGCAGGCCCTCGTGGTGACCATCCCGAAGCCCGGCGGCGGCACGTCCGCCCCCACCGGAACGGTGTTTAACGGGGGCGCGGCTTTCAACGGCGACCGATTCTTGTTTGCCAGCGAAGACGGCACCATCAGCGGCTGGCGCGGTGCGCTGGGAACCTCCGCTGAGGTGTTGGTCGACAACTCGGGGGCGGGCGCCGTCTACAAGGGACTCGCCATCGGCAGCACGGGCGGCTTCACCTATCTCTACGCTTCGGACTTCCACGGCGGCAAAATCGATGTTCTTCCCGCCTCGGGCGCACCGGCGCTTGCCGGCAGCTTCACCGATCCGACGCTTCCCTCGGGCTACGCCCCGTTCAACATCCAGAACATCGGCGGACAGCTCTACGTGACCTACGCCCTGCAGGGCGCTGGCGGCATGGATGACGTGGCGGGCGCGGGCCACGGCTTCGTGGATGTCTTCGATCTCAACGGCAACTTCGTGCAGCGCCTCATTTCGCAGAGCGTGTTGGATTCACCGTGGGGTCTGGCGCTGGCGCCGGCGGGCTTCGGGCCCTTTGGCGGCGATCTCTTGGTGGGCAATTTTGGGGACGGAACGATCAATGTGTTTGATCCCTCGACCGGCAACTTCATCGATTCCTTGAGGGACACCCTCAACAATCCGCTCACCATTGTGGGCTTGTGGGGTATCGCCTTTGGGAACGCGGGCAGTGGCTTCCTGGCGGATTCGTTGTATTTTACCGCCGGCATTCCCGGCGATGGGGCGATCGAGGATCACGGCCTGTTTGGATCGCTCACCGCAGTGCCGGACAACGGCATGACGTTGGTCATGCTGGCGGGCGCGCTCCTGGGGCTGCTCGGTCTGCGCCGCCGCCTCCAGAAAACCGAGGGAATCCGGGCCTGAATCGGTCGGATGGCCGCGGCGCAATGCTCGCGCCTCCTCGCTGCGGCCGTTCGTCCATCGCGATTTGATTGGAATCCGGCCGGGCGTCCCGCGCCTGGCCGGCTCGGCTGGAAGCTGCAGGCAGGACGCGGCTGCGCCTCTGCCCCAATTCCGCGCTCTCGCGAGCAGCCTGCGCCGGCCACCCTCTACCGGGACGGTGCGAAAAATCCGCCTTTCCGGGGGCGTTTTTGTTGTATAATCCCGCCGGTATCGCATTCAATCGGCAAGTCGCCGGCGTACGCCGCCCGAGGAAAGATCCATGAACAACCCGCCACCCGTCCCGCCACCTGTTCCGCCGCCCGGAAACCTTACCGCCGCCGAAAGTCTGAAGCTCAAGCAGGCGCGTGAGGCCGAGCTGAAGCGCAATCGGGAAATCGGCCACATGCTGAAGAGCGGATCCTTTCACCAGCACACGGTCCGCCGGTCCATGCCTCATATCCGGGGGCGGTAGCCCGGACATTTCACACGGCCGATGGTCGTGGACACACCCCGCCCTGACGGGCACCCCTCTCTGAGAGGGGATTTTGCATGCGTCGCTCCAAGTCCCCTCTACCAAGAGGGGTGGTGCGAAACGACGGGGTGTGTGGATCGGCTATTTGCGAGTATGAACAATGAGGGCTAGAGCAGTTTCGATCCTGATAAGCACACCGAACATTGTAGCCGGCCTCGTCGATGCCGGAATCCCTCTCTAGCCGGAGGCGGCAAGGGAGTCGCGGAGTCGGGTGCGGCGTGCGCCTCCCGCCCCTCAGCTTGGCGTCTTCCCG
>DATIWI010000178.1:0-5301 GCA_035519475.1 Opitutaceae bacterium | reverse complement strand
CGCGCAAGTCTGGTTGGTCGAAGCCATCAGCGCGCAGAAGGGATTCTCGTACGAATTGTCCTGGTGCGGCAGATCGAACGCCTCGATCGGCCGCAGCGCGAGCGGCAGCCCGGTGACCTCCTGATAGGCCCGCTGGTAATCGCGGTAGAGCTCCGAACGCGTCAATTGATCGACAATCACGCGGCTGCGACGGGCAGGAGTCTCGGCTGAATCCACCATGGCTTGCCCCAAAATGATCGCAACCGGTGGCGCGGCGCAACGCGGATCGCCAATTTCCGTCTCGCCGTGCGCTGCGCGCCCGACAAAATCCGCACATATCTGCGCAAGGCGTGCGCAGACAGTTGCCAGGCAGCGCGTTAACGTGCCTTAGATTTGGTTAATCAGCCATGGCCAATGGCTAATAAAAATCAGCGGCGTGAACCTCGCCCCCCCCGGAGGGTCGGGAAACGACGGGCGGGCGCCCGAACTGCGCGCCACGTGCGCGCATTGCGGGCTGTCGCCGTCCCCCCCGCCGCCGTGCCCGCCGCCAGCTTCAATCCCTTCTTCGCCTTCCCGCCCGCGCCGCCGCCACAGGACGATCCGCGCGCCCTGGCGCCGCGCGAGATCCTCTTTGGCGGGCGGCCGCACGTGATGCGGCTGCTCAGCACCGCCGACGAGGACCGGCTGATTTCCTTTTTCAACTCCCACACCGAGGAGACCATCCGGCAACGCTACGGCTACCACATCTCGGAGATGACCCACGAGCGCGCGCGGCGCCTCGTAGGTGTGGATCAATCGCGCGACGTGGCGCTCGGCGTGTTCGAGCGCGCGCCCGACGGCGGTGAGGTGTTGCATGCGGTGGGCCGGTACCTGCTCGATGCCGCCGGCCGATCGGCGGAAATGGCGTTCGTCGTTCGCGAAAACAAACGCGGCCTCGGCATCTGCACCGCCCTGTTGCGCGCCCTGCTGCGGATCGCCCGGCTGCGCGGCATGAGCTTCCTCTACGCGCAGGTCCAGGCGGACAACGCCCCCATGCTCTCGATCTTCCGGCGTCACGGCGGACGCATGAAAGCCATTCCGGGCGCGGACGCGATGGAGGTGTTCGTGCCCACGGCGCTTCCGTGACTCCCGCGTCGGCGTCCCGCCGCCGCTCCGGCCGTCCGCAGAATCGATTGGACAAAGGCCGCCGGGGGCGTCTCTTTCGCCGTGATGGACGAGCCTGATCGGAAACCAGCCACGCCGGCCTCACGCGCGCTCGACGCGGGCCTGACCCTGGCGGCGTTCCTTTTGTTCACGCGAATTCTCCGCTCGCACGTGCCCTCGCACGATCCGGTGAACATGTGGCTGTGGGCGGCGGTCGGAGCGGCGTGCCTCACGGCGGTCTTCTGGCTCTGCCTCCAGATGTTCCGCGCGGTGCTGCGAATGCAGCGCGCCGCCGGGAAGAAATGACGCGAAGCGGACGGCCGCGGGCGCCCGCGCTCAAAACGCCGCCACCAGTCCGATTCCGGCCCGTGCCGCCACGCTGCTGGCCAGCAGGGTCGCCATAACTAGCTGAATCAGGGCCGACGCGAAGCACGGCAGGACCGCGCACCGCATTTAATCTCCGCCGGCCGGCGCCGGCCGCGTGCCAGCGCCGTCTGGGGCGGCCCGATCATGGCCAACAGGTGCCGGCAGGGCTTCCCGGATGACTGCCAGGAGCTTTTCGATCGTGAACGGTTTTGCCAAGATGGCCGACAGCGCCAGCGTCTGCAGCTGGCCCATCGCCGCCGTGTCGCTCAACCCCGTGATTCCGACGATCCGCACAGTCGGTTCGAGCGCCCGCAAGGCCGCGATCAGCGTCGGTCCGTCCATCTCCGGCATCATCATGTCGGTTAACACCAACTGAATCTCCCGGCGGCGCTCCCGGAAAATGGTCAGGGCCTCGGCTCCGCGTCCGGCCGCGATCACCTGGTACCCGAACTCCATCAGGGCCTGGCGCGCGACCTCGCGGACCGCCGCCTCGTCGTCCACCACGAGGATGCCTTCGCCGTTGGCGCGCGGCCACGGCGTCGCCGACTCCTTCCCGGCCGCCGCCTGCTCGGTGGTCGTGGCGGGGAGATAGAGCTCAAAGGTGGAACCCGCCCCGACTGTGCTCGCGACCTGGACGAAGCCGCCATGGCTCCGCACGATGCCGAGCACGGTGGACAGCCCCAGACCGGTGCCCTTGCCCACGCCTTTGGTTGTAAAGAACGGCTCGAAGATCTTCGTCTGGATTTCCGGCGGGATGCCAGCGCCGGTATCGGTGATGCGCAGACAGACATAGGAGCCCGGCTGGGCGCCGGCCATCTTTTCCGCCACCTCCTTGGGGAGCACGACATTGGCGGCTTTCAGGGTGAGGACCCCGCCCTCCGGCATGGCATCGCGCGCATTGATGCACAGGTTCATCACGGCTTGGTGCAGCTGCGTCGCATCGCCCAGAACCAGCCGCAGGTCAGCGGCCAGGTCGGAGTCAACCCGAATGTCCTTGGGGAAGGTCTCGCCCGCGAGTTTTTCGATCTCCTGGAGCAGATGCCGTGGCTGGACCGGCACGCGCTCGCCTTCGACCCCGCGGGCAAAGGTCAGCACCTGTTTCACGATGGCGGCGCCACGCTGGGCGCTGGTTTCCATCGTCTTGAGCAGGTGGCGCGCCGTCTGGTCCTTGACCAGATTCTGCAGCAACGGCATGCCGATGATGATCGGAGCCAGGACGTTGTTCAGATCGTGGGCAATGCCGCTCGCGAGCGCACCGATGCTCTCCAGCCTCTGGGCGCGGAGAAACTGGGCTTCGAGCTGTTTTCTCTCCGTGATGTCGGTGTTGATTGCAAAGATCGCCTGCGGCTCGCCCTGCTCGTTGTGGACCAGCGTCAGCCGGCTGAACACCTCCACCTTCTGCCCGCTTTTCGTGCGCTGCGGCCGCTCCCCCGACCAGCTCTTTAGCTGAAGCATCGCCCGGGCAAGCGTCTCCGCGGCGGCGGGATCAGGGGAGAGCAATTCGGTGGTTTTTCGACCCAAGGCCTCGGCGCTGGTCCAGCCATAGGTCCGCTCGGCGCCACGATTCCAATAGCGGATCGTGCAATCGAGCGCCGTGACGTAAATCGCGTCATTGGCAGTATCGAGCAGCGCGGCTTGCTCCAGGACCTTCTTCTCCGCCAGCTTGTGGGCGGATATGTCGCGCAGGATCCCGATGGTGTAGACTTCACCGTTGACTTCATAGGTCGAAATCCCGACGGCCATGTCAAACTCCGTGCCATCCCTCTTGATCCCGCGCGTTTCATAAAATCTCGGGACGGGATCGCCTTCCCGGCGCCGGCGCGCGAATTCCTGCAGCCGCGGCCGCTCGTCCGGAGCAATGTCGTTGAAGAGGGAGGTCCCAATCATGGCCGCAGGCGTGGCATAGCCGAACAGCTCGACGTAGGCGGGGTTGACCATGATCTGAATTCCGTTCTTCGCCAGGCCCATCGGGTAGGCGGACCCCTCGAACAGTGCCCGCAATTTTGCCTCACTCTCCTTCAACCTCTCTTCGGCCAGCTTGCGCTCGGTGATATCGGTCAGCACAGCGACGCGCGCCCGGCGGCCTCCATAATTGATATCGTGCGAGGTTGTCACGACCGTGATCAGGGATCCGTCACGCCGGCGATGGTGCCACTCGCCGACGTTGGTGTAGCCGTGCAGGGTCGGAACCAGCGCCGCAATCCGGCGTTTCTCTTCTTCCGGGTAAAGATCGGTCAACCGCAGTCCCAGGGCCTCCTCGCGGCTGTAGCCATAATGCCGGACGCAGGCCTCGTTCACGGCCAGGATCTGCAGCGTGTCGCAATCGTAGATCCCCATCGGCGCCGGGTTGTTCTCAAACAGGAACCGGTAGCGCGCTTCACTCTCCACAAGGGCAAACTCGGCCCGCTTCCGTTCGGTTTCATCCTGGACGGTGCCCGCCAGGTGCAACAACCGACCCGCCCGATCCCGGACGGGGCGAACGATCATGTGAAGGTAACGCATCGGACCCGACGCCGGATTCGTGCGGAGGTGCGCCTCGCTTTGGTCGCCCGATCCGGGCGCCAGGCTCTCGGCCGCCTCCAGCGCCGCCCGATCGTCCGGATGAATCAGGGCGAGGAATTCCGCATGATCCGGAGCTCTTCGCGCCGGGTCGCGCCCGCAGAGGCGAAACATCTCGTCCGACCATGTTCCGGTTCCGGTCGCGGGGTCAAATTGCCAGCTACCCAGCCGGGCGAGCGCCTGGGCGACCGCCATGCCGGCCCCGCTTTCCTTTACCGCCGCGTGCTCGCGATCGAACATCAGGATGACGAGACCGATGGAGAAGCCCAGCACCCGGCCGCACCACAAAAAGGCGATCCAGTCAGGGTGATAGGAAACCCAATAGTGGAGCCAAAACTCGAGAGGCGCCATCGCGGCGACGACGGCGTAGGGCACGGCGAAAACCGCCGCGATGAGTGCGCCCGTCATCCGGGTCCTCCGCCAAAGGCCATACAGCCAGGCTAGGATGACCAGCCGGGCGGCCGTCACCGGCACGAACAAGACCACCATGTTGAGGAAAACGCAGTCAAGGTCCGCCTGCGCCACCGGCAGTCCCATCCGGACGTGCAGGAGGCCGGCCAGCACGAAACGGCTGAACAGGACCAGGGGAACGCTTGTCCAAAAATACGCGGGAGCGAGCCAGCGGGGCAGCCGCACCTCTACCAGATCGGCAAAGCCGGCAAGCAGACACCAATTGGCCACGAAGCAAAGGACATCGCCGAGACTGTACCAGACGGACGGCCAGCCGCCGATGTTGTGGATCGCAGGGAGCAGGATCGCCGCACGGACTCCTTCGACGGCCCAGCAGAGGGCAAAAAGCCGGGAGAAACGGTTCGGATACTGCCAATTAAAGAAAAAGAACACGCCGGCAAAAGCCGTGTGCAGGAGCACGATTACGTAGAGGAACGCAATTTCCATGGGGCCGGGGTATTCACCATATTGCAGCTGGCGCTCCGAAAAGCGATTGGGTTTTGCGGACGCGGAAAACGATCGGCGCCTGATCGCAGGGGTACCCGCTCATTCAGCCGGCGCTGGACCGGACCAAATCCGGGTGGATTGACGGGCACCTGACGCAATTCACCCAAGGAGCCGGTTTGCCGAAATGTAGCCCGCTCGGGCGCCTGACGCCACCGCTCCATGCCGCGGACCGCCATCGACAACCACTTTCCCGCCGGCCGTTTAGTGGCGCCGGTTCGATTCCGGCCGGGCGCCACGCGCCACCGCCAATCCGCCCGCCGGATCCGAGAGGTTTCGCGCCGGCCGGCGCGGGCCCGG
>DATIWI010000177.1:0-5824 GCA_035519475.1 Opitutaceae bacterium | reverse complement strand
GCTCGACGTCAAGTCGCTGGTTTACGGCCGCACCACCGAGATCAGCGGGCTGACCGGGCGGCTGACCATGGCCCCGCGGCGGCTGGCGGCGGAGAAGATCGCCGGCGCGCTCGGCGCCGACGGACAGCTTCTGCTCGAGACCGAGGTGCGGTTTTCCCCGGGCGAGCCGCAGCCCTATTCATCCAAGTTCGATCTCAACGTGCGCGACTTCGAGGTCGGGCCGTTGTTCAAGGCGATCGCGCCCGGCAGGCCGCCGACGATCGAGGGGCGGTTCAATGTCCGCAGCCAGGCCTCCGGCACCGGCCGCACCTTGGGCGAACTGATCGAACACACGCAGGGCGAGTTGGCGCTCCAGAGCCGCAAGGGGATCTTCCGGGGCCTCCAGCAGGAAGCGGCGGCGGCATCGCTCGCCGCCCGCCTGCTCGGAAGTCTCGGCGAGAAGGTCGAGAACTTCGCGACCCGCGCCGACGTGACGGCGGAGATCGCCGGCCAGCTGGCCCAGCTCCCGTTCGACCAGCTGAGCGTGCGGCTGGCGCGCGACGAATCGCTCAACCTGAAGCTCACCGATTTCGTGCTGGTCTCGCCCAACGTGCGGCTGCAGGGCGACGGACATATCACCTACGACCCCGCCAAGAGCCTGCTCAACCAGCCGATGCAGTTGCGCCTCAACATGGGGGTCATGGGGGCGGTCGAGAACCGGATTGCGCGGGCCAAGCTGCCGGTGCTCTCGGGCGAGCGCGATGACTTGGGCTACATGAAGCTGCGCGAACCCTTTGTCATCGGCGGCACCCTCAGCAAGCCCAACGCGGGTCAGCTGTACGTGATGCTGACCCGGTCGCTGCTCGACATGATCCTGCCGTGAACGGCGCCGGGCGGCGGAGGCCGCCGCCTCGAAATTAACCTTCCCCCCGGCCCGGCAACGGCAGCTAATGGCTGCGCGCGCCCTGAAAAACAGACTTTCCCCTTGCCTGTGCCTCCGGCAGCCTCGACCGTACTTGTCCCCGGAAGCCGCCGGTTTACCCCCGGGCAAGAGCCAATGATGTGTCTATGAAATCCTACCAGCCTGCCGATATCCGGAACTTCGCGATCGTGGGTCACGCCACCTCGGGCAAGACGATGCTGGCCGAGGCCATGCTCATGTGCGGCGACGTCATTCACCGCATGGGCGGCATTGTGCAGGGTTCGACGGTGTCGGATTACCACGTGGGCGAACAGCAGCGGCAGATCTCGATCCATGCCTCGCCGCTCAGCCTCGAATGGCAGGGCCGTCGGCTCAACGTCGTCGACTGCCCCGGCTACCTCGATTTCAGCAGCGAGGCGCTCAACGCGCTCCGGGTCGTCGATTTCGCGGTGGTCGTCATCCATGCCAACCACGGCATCGGCGTCGGCACGGAAATGATGTGGGATCATGCCACGCAGTTCGGCATCCCCAAGATCATCGTCGTCAATGCGCTCGACAAGGAGAACGCGGACTTTGACCTGCTCGTCGAGGAGATCCGGGAGCGGTTCGGCCCGCAGGTCTTCCCAATGCAGGTACCGGTCAATCCCGGCCCGGGCTTCAACCAGGTGCTGGACGTGCTCCGCAGCGAAGTCTGCACGTACGCGTCCGACCGCTCCGGCAAATACACCGAGGTGCCCGCCGCCGACGCGTGGAAGCAACGGGTGGAAACGCTGCACAAGGAGCTCGTCGAGCACATCGCGGAGTCGGACGACTCCCTGCTGGAGAAGTTCTTCGCCGAGGGCAGCCTTTCGGAGGAGGTCCTGCGCACCGGGATCCATCCCGCCGTGCAGAAGCAGGTGTTCGTTCCGCTGTTTTGCACCGCCGGCGAGAGCAATGTCGGCGTGGCGCGGCTGCTCGACTTCATCGCGCGCTTCGGGTCGTCTCCGGCCGACCGGGCGACGGTGGCGGCGACCGACGCGGCGGGCCAGCCCTGCGAGGTCAGCCTGACCGGCAAGGAGCCGGTGGCCTTCGCCTTCAAGACACTGTCCGATCCTCTGAGCGGCGATCTTTCGATTCTCCGCGTGTACTCCGGCGCGGTGCACACGGGCATGGATCTCTACAACAGCGACCGCCGGGTCACCGAGCGCATCGGCCAGCTGTTCCGCCTCAACGGCAAGGTCCGCGCGCCCGTCGAGGCGCTGACCGCCGGCGACATCGGCGCGGCCGTCAAGCTCCGCGACACCCACACGGGCAACACGCTGTGCGAGCCCCGGCACGTCGTCGTGCTGCCCAAGGTGGCCTATCCCAAGCCCTACACCTCGGCGGCCCTGAAGCTGAACTCGCGCGGCGACGAGGACAAGCTGGCCGCCGGTCTCGCCGCGCTGCATGAGGAGGACCCGGCGTTTGAATCCCGGGTCGACGGCGAGCTGCACCAGACCATTCTCTCCGCCCAGGGCGAGCTGCACCTCGAGGTGCTCTTCGAGCGCCTGAAGCGCCGGAACAAGATCGACCTCGAGCTCATCCCGCCGCGCATCCGCTTCCGCGAGACGATCCGCAACAGGGCCGAGTCGAAGTACCGGCACAAGAAGCAGACCGGCGGCGCCGGGCAGTTCGCCGAGGTGTGGATGCGCATCGAGCCTGCGGCGCGCGACAGCGGGGTCGAGTTCACCGAGTCGCTCTCCGGCCAGAACGTCGACCGCGTATTCGTGCCGTCGGTCGAGAAGGGCGTGAACACGGCCTGCACCGAGGGGATCCTCGCCGGCTACCGCGTGGTGGACGTGAAGATCGATTTCTACGATGGCAAGATGCATCCGGTGGATTCGAAGGACATCGCCTTCCAGATCGCCGGCTACTTTGCCTTCAAGGAGGCGTTCATGAACGCGCGGCCGTGCCTCCTCGAGCCGATCCACGAGCTGGAGATCCGGGTGCCGGAGGACAGCCTCGGCAAGATCGTCGGCGATCTGTCCGGGCGGCGCGGCAAGATTCTCGGCATGGACAACGCCGGGCGGCTGCAGGTGGTGCGCGCCCTCGTGCCGGCGGCGGAGCTCCATCATTACGGCACGGTCGTGCGCTCGCTCACCGGCGGCCGCGGCCTGCATGCCGAGAAATTCAGCCACTACGAGGAGATGCCGGCGGAGTTCGAGAAAAAGGTGGTGGAGGAGGCCAAAGCGGCGAAGGCCGCGGCGGCCGCCAACCACGGCCACTAGGCGCCGGGGCGCGGCGGACTGGGGACCGGCGCGCGGCGAGCCGCGCGGGCCCCGCCGCGGCGCACTCGCCACTTGCCTTGCGGCGACGCCGGCCCGATAACCGTTCGGCCCGCCAGAACCCCCATGCCCGCCTCCGCCGCCCGCCCGCGCGTTCCCTCCGGACTGAAGCTGCTGCATTGGTTCCTCAGCGGGTGGACGGTGCTGGTGTTCGTGTTCCTCTACGTGCCGATCGCGGTGCTGGTAGCGTACTCGTTCAACGCGTCGCGGTTGAACGTCGTGTGGACGGGCTTCACGCTGGATTGGTACCGGCGGCTGTGGAACCACGCGCCGCTGCTGCGGGCGGCCAAGAACAGCCTCCTCATTGCCAGCATGACCACCGTGCTCGCCGTCGTCCTCGGGACGGTCGGCGCCTGGCTGCTGCATCGCTACCGCTACCGGGCGGCGCGCGGCATCCAGACGCTCGTGGCGATTCCCATGGTCATGCCGGAGATCCTCATGGGCATCAGCCTGCTGATCTTCTTCGCCACGGTCGGGCTGAGCCTGGGCTTCACCACCGTGATCGTCGGGCACGTGACGTTCTGCTTCCCTTTCGTGCTGGTGGCGGTGCAGGCGCGCCTGAAGGGTCTGGATCCGTCGCTGGAGGAGGCCGCGCTCGACCTGGGCGCGACCCCGCTGCGCGCCTTCTGGCTGGTCATCGTGCCCTGCCTGCGACCGGCGATTGTCGCGGGCGCGCTCATGGCGTTTACCCTGTCGCTCGACGAGCTCATCGTCACCTTCTTCACCACGAGCGCGGCGTCGGCGACCCTGCCGATCCGCGTGTTCGGCATGGCCAAGGTGGGGCTCAACCCGATGCTCAATGCGCTGTCGGCAATCTTTATTGTTGCGACCGTGGCCTTCGTGTTCTTCTCCGATTACCTCAAGAAACTGAACCGGTGATCGCTTCCCGCATCCCACTATGAAATCGCTGCATCGCATGCTCGCCGCATCGCTGGCGCTGGGGGCCGCGAGTGCGCTGTCCGCGAAGGAGGAGCTGAACCTCTTCGCGTGGTCGGAATACATTCCGCAGGCCGTCCTCGACGGCTTCAAGCAGGAGACCGGCATCGAGGTGAACTACGAAACCTACGCCTCGAACGAGGAACTGCTCTCCAAGCTCCTCGCCGGCGGCGGCGCCTACGATCTCGTCCAGCCCTCGGACTACGCGGCGGAGGTGATGATCAAGCAGAAGCTGCTCGCGCCGCTCGACAAGGCCCAGCTCTCCAATCTCAAGAATCTCGGTCCCCAGTTCCGCCACCTGCCGCATGACCCGGCGGACGACTACACGGTGCCGTACATGACCGGCACGGTCGGAATTGTGGTGAACACCGAGGTGGTGAAGGACCCGATCCGCGGCTTCCGCGATGTCTTCCAGCCGAAGTTCAAGGATCGGATCGTGGTCCTGAACGACAACCGGGAGATCGTGACGTGGGCGCTCTACACCCTGGGCGTCTCCGCCAACGCCATTTCGAAGGAGAACATCGAGCAGGCGCGGCCGATCGTGGCCCGGTGGATCAAGCTGATCAAGGTCTTCGACTCGGACAGCCCGAAGACCGCGCTGCTCAACGGCGACGTCGACCTCGGCGTGGTCTGGAGCGGCGAGGCCGCCATCCTGTGGAAGGAGAACAAGAAGTTTCAGTACGTGCTGGCGGCGGAGGGCGCGCACCAGTTCATCGACGTGCTGGCCATCCCGGTGGCGGCCCGGCACAAGGCGGCGGCGCACCAGTTCATCAACTACATCCTGCGGCCCGAGGTCTCGAAGCTGATCTCCGACGAGTTCCCCTACACCAATCCCAACCTCGAGGCGCGGAAGCTCCTCTCGCCCGAGCAGCTGGCCAACCCGGCCAGCTACCCGGCGACGGGCCGGCTCGAGACGTTCCACGACATCGGCAAGCTTGCCGCCGACGTCGACAAGCTGGTCACCGACCTGAAGAGCGGCCGCTGAGGCGCCCGCCGCCGCAACCCGCGCCCGTCCGCCGCCGCCCCCGTGAGCGATTCATTGCCCGAAGCCCCGCCGGCCGCGCCGGTGTCCGCGGCGGAGGCCGCCCGCCGGCATCCCCGCCTGCGGGCGTGGCTGCTGCTGGCGCCGATGCTCCTCTGGCTGGCGGCGTTCGTGGTCGCGCCGACCGCGATCCTGTTCGTCTACAGCTTCTGCCAGCGCGACGAGGTGGGGCGCGTCGTCTACGCGTTCTCCCTGGAGAACTACCGCCGGGTCGCCGACCCGGTCTACCTCTGGATCTTCGGCCGCTCGATCTTCTATGCGGGACTCACCACCGCGATCTGCGTGGCGCTCGGCTTCCCGGTGGCCTACTTCATCGCCCGGGCCGGGGAGACGCTGCGGCACCGGCTGCTCCTGCTGGTGATGGTGCCGTTCTGGACGAGCTTCCTCATCCGCACCTACGCCTGGATCACGATCCTGAAGCAGGAGGGCCTGCTCAACGGCCTGCTGCACCAGGTGGCGCCGGCCGCCCAACCGTGGGACCTGCTCTACACGCCCACGGCGGTGGTGATCGGGCTCGTTTACGCCTACCTGCCGTTCATGATCCTGCCGATCTACGGCAGCGCGGAGAAGATCGAGGGCGCGGTCATCGAGGCGGCCTACGACCTCGGCGCCGGCCCGCTCCGCGCCTTCTCGTCCGTGATC
>DATIWI010000176.1:0-2738 GCA_035519475.1 Opitutaceae bacterium | reverse complement strand
CCAGCAGAGCCTTGCTTTCCAAGACCGCCCTGATGCGGAACCCGAGCGCGCCCGATGTGGCGCTGCCCGTCAACGCCGCCGATCTCGAGGGATTTGAACTCGTCGTTCATTGCGACCGCTGCGGCCGTCATCACCGGCTTCATCCCGGTTTCGCCGACCTCCAGCCGCGCACCCAGCTCTCCCGCCTGCTCCAGAGCCTGCTCTGCCGCGCGACGCGCAACGGTCGCCTCTGCGGCGGCCGCCCCCGCCGCCTCATCCTCACCCGCGACGACCGCCGCTGGGTGCTGGAGGCGAAGGGTGCGTGGGTGGAGGACGACAGCGCGTTCTGGGAAGACGAGGACTTCGCGGCGCTGGCGGCGCGGCGGCGCTGAAGCAAGGATGCAATCCTGCGAAGCGCTCTGCGCGAAGCAGGTTGGTGCCCGCTGCCGGACTCGAACCGGCACGGCCCTTGCGGGCCTCAGGATTTTAAGTCCTGTGTGTCTACCAATTCCACCAAGCGGGCATTCGACCAGGCGGCGTTCAGGAGCGACGCTACCGGGCTTCCGCGTCCCCTTCGATCGGCTCCGCGCTTAACTGGCGGATGATGGCGCGGAGCTCGGCCGCGGCCTGGCCGATCATCTCCTCGTCGGTGCCGCGGATCACGAAGCTGGCGCCGAACCGGCCCTGGCGGAAGAACGGATAGGAGCCGATGTCGAGGGCGGGATAGCGCTCCTGCAAGGCGCCGAGGTCCTTCGCGATCACGCCCTCGCCCACATAGGCGCTGACCGTCTTCGAGAGCACGGGATCGCCGCGGGAGAGCCCGCCCTTCAACCCGTCGAACATCGCCTGGCAGATCGCCGGCACGCCGGCCAGCACATAGACGTTGCCGATGCGAAAGCCGGGCGCAGTGGAAACCGGATTGTCAACGAGTGCCGCGCCTTCCGGCACGTGCGCCATGCGGAGCCGCGCCTCGGTCAAGTTCGCTTCGCCGTAATGCTTGGTGAGGAGCGTCACCGCCTTGGCGTTCTTCACCAGCTTGACGCGGAACGCCTTGGCGATCGCCGCCGCGGTGATGTCGTCATGGGTCGGGCCGATCCCGCCGGTGGTGAAGACATAGTCAAAGGCGGCGCGGAGCTCGTTCACCGCGGCGACGATCCGCTCCTCGATGTCCGGCACCACCCGCGCCTCCATCAGGCGGATCCCGATGCCGGTGAGGCCGGTCGCGAGATAGTGCAGGTTCGCGTCCTTGGTGCGGCCGGAGAGGATCTCGTTGCCGATCACCAGCACGGCGGCGCTGACGATCTTCGGCGAGCGCGCTCTCGGCGTTCCGTTGGCGGCGTGGGCGGCGGACGGTTTCTTGCTGGCGGCCATGGATGGCATTCTCGGCTCGATCGCTGTCGATCAGTCCACCTTGCGATAGCCGAGCTGGGCCATGCAATCCTCCAGGATCGACTTGAACCGCTGCTCGTGCTTGAAAGCCTGCATGTCCTGGAGCGGCGAGGTATCGACCGCGCTCGAGGTGGTATCGGCTGCGGCGATGTCCCGGTCGATCCCCTCGTCCCGGTCGGTCTGGGTCTTGGCGACCTCGGTGCACTGGGCGAGGTCGTTCTGGGACTGCTCCTCGGTCGCCCCGGACTTTGTCCAGGTGACGCTGTGGGAAAAGAAGGAGCAGCCACCCAGCAGCCCGGCCGGAACCACGACCGCCAGGACCGCAGCCCAAAGAGAACGTCGCCGCATCGAGATCAACCCCCCGGGACTTACCCCGTCAGCCCCCGTCGGGCCTCCCGCGGAAGCCCCGGATCCGAAAGCAGATTCCGGCGTTAACTTGCCTTTATCGGGGCCACCATGCAACCGCGACCGGATTGAACCCCATAGGAATTGCGACGGAGCGTCCCTGGAGGCTTCGGTAGAATCTGCTATGAATTACGTCATGCCGATGGGGAATCCCCTGGGGGAAGTGTTGAACGCGGCGGGGAGGGCATGGCCCGCCTTCGCCGTGCGGCAGCCATGAGTCGGTTTTTCTCCCATCCGATTCCCGCCGGGCTGGAGCCGCTCTTCCACTATTGGGACGGCAAGCGCGGCCGCCGCCGGATGCCGCGGCGGAGCGATATCGAGCCGGCGGAGCTGGTCCCCTTCCTGCCCTATCTGATGATCGTGGACGTGGTCGCCGACGCGCGGCGCTATGTCTATCGCCTGGTCGGCACCAAGGAGGTCGAGGCCCGCGGCCGCGATCCGACCGGTCGCCCGGTCGCCGAGGCCTTCATTGGCTCGAGCCGGGAGAAAGTGCTGGCGAACTACGACCGGGTGACGATGACGGCGCGGCCCTTCATCGACACCGGGACCGTGGTGACGGTGGAGGACAAGCTCGACGACAGCCACGTGATCTTCCTGCCCTTGAGCGAGGACGACGAGACGGTGTCGCAGATCCTGGTCTATACGGTGTTCGAGCCCGAGCACGAATCGCACTGACGCCGCCCGCCCTCTCGATGCAATTCCCCGCCCTGCTGGTCGAAGCCCGGCTGATCAAGCGCTACAAGCGTTTCCTGGCCGATATGGCGATCGGGAATGAGGCCGTGACGGTGCATTGCCCGAATCCGGGATCGATGATGGGCCTTGCAGAGCCCGGCGCGCGCTGCTGGCTCAGCGCCAAGACGGGCACCAAGCTGCCCTACGCCTGGGAGCTGGTGGAGAGCGCGGCCTCAGGCGTGACCGCACTCGTCGGCATCCATACCGGGCGCGCCAATGCGCTGGTGGCAGAG
>DATIWI010000175.1:0-2829 GCA_035519475.1 Opitutaceae bacterium | reverse complement strand
AGTCGCTGAGCGGTGCGACGCCATACGTCGTCTCACGGCAAGCCTTGAGCGTCGACTCGGCGCCGTAGGCCCTTTCCTTAGGTCGATGTGCTTCGGGGTTCGCGGAGGACCGGCGCGTCGCTAAGCGGAAGGTGTCACGGTGATCGCGATCGGCTGTCGGGCGACACGACAAACTGACCCCCTGGCGACATGAAAACTGACCCCCCCTTCGACGAAGGAGGGGAGATGTTTCTGATTGCAGACTCTCTTTCCCCGGCAACGACGGCGGGGGAAGAGCGGATGGAGACGCCGGAGGATGTGGCGGTGATGCTGCGGCTGGCCGAGCTGGGCTGGGGATCGAAGCGGATCGCGGCCGACATGGGGTGTAGCCGCACGACGGTGAAGCGGTACCTGCGGCAGGGTGGCTGGGCGTCGTACCGGGGTCGGGGTCGGCCGTCGGCGCTTGCCGGGTTGGAGGGCTGGCTGGCCGAGCGGTTTCGCCGGCACCGGGGCAATGCCGACGTGGTGCGCCAGGAGTTGGCGCGGGAGCACGGGGTCCGGGTCAGTCTGCGCACGGTCGAACGGGCGGTGGCGGATATGCGACGTGATCTGCTTGCCGAAGTGCGGGCGTGTGTGCGCTTTGAGACGCCGCCCGGCCGGCAGCTGCAGATCGACTTCGGCTCGACCTTGGTGCCGATCGGCGGCGAGGGAATGCGGGTTTACCTGTTCGTGGCGACGCTGGGCTACTCGCGCCGCGGTTTCGTGGCGGCGTTTCGGCACGAGCGGCAACCGGCTTGGTTCGAGGGATTGGAGGCGGCCTTCCGGCACTTTGGCGGGGTACCCCGCGAGGTCCTGCTCGACAATGCCAAACCGCTGGTCGTTCGCCACGATGCCGTCACGCGCGAGGTGGTGTTCAACGAACGGCTGCACGCGTTCGCGCGCTACTGGGGATTCCGGCCGCGTGCCTGCGCGCCCTACCGGGCCCGGACCAAGGGCAAGGACGAGAACGGCGTCGGCTACGTTAAGAAGAACGCGATCGCCGGCCACGGCTTCGCCTGCTGGGCGGCGCTGGAAGCGCACCTTGTCTGGTGGATGCGTGAGGTGGCCGATCGGCGCATCCATGGCACCACCGGCGAGCCGCCGATCGAGCGGTTCCGGCGGGAGGAGGCCGCGGCGCTGGCGCCGCTCATGGGCCGGCCGCCGTTCCGGCAGGTGCGCGAGGTGGTCCGCCGGGTGCAGGCGGACGGCTCGATCGATCTCGACACCAACCACTACAGCGTGCCCTGGCGGCTGATCGGCGCCCGGGTTCGGGTCGAGGTGACGGCTGGCGTGGTGCGCATCTTCCACGCCGGGCTGGAGGTCGCTCGTCACGACGAACGCCGTGGCCGGCGTGAGCGCGTTCTCGACCCCGCCCACCTGGTCGGCGTCATCGCCAACGACCGGGATGCGCCGGTGACGCCCGTGGCGGCGCCGGCGGAGGCCGAGGAGCTGTTGCGGCCGCTGGCCGAGTACGAGCAGATCGCCGGAGGTGGGTGGTGAATGCCGAGCTCGACCGCCTGTCCGAGATGCTGGCGCGGCTCGGCCTGAAGGCAATGCGCGACCGGCTCGACAACCTGCTCGACGAGGCCGGGCGGCGGGATCTCTCTCTGCGCGAGGCGCTGTCCCTGGTCTGCGCCGCCGAGGTGGCACACCGCGAGGAGCGGCGCATCAGCATGGGCTTAGGCATCGCCAAGTTCCCGTTTGTCAGAACGCTCGACGGCTTCGAGTTCGACGCCCAGCCGTCGCTCGACCCGAAGCAGGTCCGCGATCTGGCGACCTGTCGCTGGGTGGCCAACGGCGACGCGCTGCTCCTGCTCGGCCCGCCCGGCGTCGGCAAGACGCATCTCGCGGTGGCGCTCGGCCGCGAGGCAATCAAGATCGGCTACTCGGTGCTGTTCACCCCGGCGACCACGCTCTTGACCACGCTGGCCAGGGCGCAGGCCGAGGGCCGGCTGGAGGACCGCCTGGCGTTCTACGCCAAGCCGAAGCTGTTGATCGTCGACGAGTTGGGCTACCTGCCCTTCGCGCCGGATGCGGCGCACCTGTTCTTCCAGCTGGTTTCAAAGCGCTACGAGCGCGGCAGCCTGATGATCACCAGCAACCGCAGCGTCGGTGATTGGGGCACGGTGTTCGGCGATCCGGTGGTCGCCACCGCCATCCTCGATCGGCTGCTGCATCACAGCCACGTGGTCACCATCCGCGGCGACAGCTACCGGCTGCGCGAGAAGCGGCGCTCCGGCCTGATCAAAGGGATGGTGCTCGATCAGCAGCAGGAGGCGTGAGACAGGCTTGCCCAGGTGGGTCCACAGGCCCCTCCCGTCGGGTAGCCGGGAGAGCATTTTCTGCTCTCCCAGCCCCCTCAGAACCGTACGTGCGGGTTTCCCCGCATACGGCTCAAGCATCTGCCAGCATCATCGAGGCCCCCCGGGGTACACGGCCGGGCCGGCACCATCGGTGGACGAGGACAGGGGAGGGGGTTGCGGTGACGGGATCACGGCGGTTGAGCGTGATGATCCCGCGTTCTTCAAGGGCGTCTTCGTCGAAGATCGCCCGGCAGACACCGCAGCGGCCGTCCTGCTGTTTCAGCAGTCGGACGCGATTGACCCGCGCTGTTTCCCGCAGCAAACGATGTTTGCGGCGGTCCTCCCAGTACTGGCGTAGGCTGGGGTCGAACGGACTGGTTTGACCCTTCACCTTCACGTGCCGGAAGACCCGTACCGCGCCGTGCTGCGGGAGTTGACTTCCGCCGGCGCACAGGACCCAGCCGCGCCCGTGGTCGATGCCGAAGTAGCGATGGACGACCCAACTCCG
>DATIWI010000174.1:0-2263 GCA_035519475.1 Opitutaceae bacterium | reverse complement strand
CACGGTCGACGTGGAAAAGATCCACGCCGAGTTGAAGGACGGCATCCTGCGCGTCTCTCTGCCGAAAGCCGAAGCGATCAAGCCGCGGAAGATCGCAGTCAACTGACCCCGTGAAGTCTTGAAGGACGGGCCTCCGGCCGGTTTTTCGCCGCCGCGAGGCCCGCCGTCGTTCTTCCGGTGAAGAGGGCGCCGCTAATTGAGGTGCGCGCCTTCGGAGCAGGTCGTGCCCCTGCGGCGCACCCAGGAACCCGGGTGGGCCGAAGAGTGGCGTCCATAACGCTCGGGCGCGGCGGCACGCTCGGCGCCGTCTCGTCGCAGCGCCCGCGATGCGGGCAGCGTGGACCTTTGAATCGCGCTACTGGAAATCGAGCAGTTCGATCTCGAATACCAGCGAGGCTTTTCCGGGGATCACCGGCGGGGCGCCACGCGTGCCGTAGGCCAGCCACCAGGGGATGATGACGGTCCGCTTCTCACCCTTCTTCATTTCGAGAATGGTCTCATCCCAGCCGACGATCACCTGCCCGACGCCGACACGGAAGTGGAACGGCTCGTGGCGGTCATAGCTGCTGTCGAACTTGGTGCCCGCACGCAGCAGCCGGCCCTCATATTGCACGGTGACCTCCTGCCCGCGTTGCGGCGTCGCCTCGCCGGTCCCCGGTGCCCGGATGATGAAACGCAGCCCCGACGGGCGCACCTGGGCGGTGCTGTATTTCTCATCGATCGCGGCAGCCTCCTCCGTGCTGAGCTGCGGCGTCTTGGGTGTGTCCATCGTCTCGCGCATGTATTTGCTGGCGGGCTCGCCGGGGTACTGGCGGCTGAACAGGCCGGAGCGCGCGGCAAATACGATGGCGGCGAGAATCAGGATCAGGGCGATGAAGAGATAGGTGCTGCGCATGGGGGAAGAGATAACCGTTAATCGACGCAACTGAACACGAATTCCTCGGGCTGTTTTCTGGTCAAGGGTGGCACGAACCCGCTAGGTCTGGAGCCGTTGGGTGACTTGATCGGCGGTCATTCCCGCGATCCGGACCAGCTTGCGGGGAGACCGGTCGCCACGCACGAGGACGACGGCGCGGCGCGGCAGGCCGAGCCGGGCCGCCAGAAATTCCGTCAGGGCCTCATTGGCGCGCCCCTCCAGGGCAGGGGCGTGGATCTTCACCTTGAGGGCGTCGCCCAGCCAGCCGGCGATCTCGTCCCGTGGGGCATGGGGGATGACCTTCAATTCGAGCGTGCAGGAAACGTTCATGGCGATGGTGGCGAACCAGGTGCATTCTGCAGGAGACGCGCGGAGAGGCGAATACAGATTCGGGCTCATGGCGAAGCGCCCGGGGCTGCCGCAGGATCTCAGATCGTAGATCGCAAATCTCAAACGGCCGGACCCCAGACCCCCTCGGCCGCCGCTTACCGATCAAGGGCCTCGGCGAGCGCAGCGATGATATCATCGACCGGCTCAGCGCCAATCGAAAGGCGGAGCAGTTCGGGGTCGAGGCCGCTGGCGGCCAGCTCCGCGCGGCCGGCGGGAGTCTTCACGAGGTCATAGTGCGCGATGTAGATAAAGGGGGAGATCAGCGAATTCCTCATGCCGAAGCTCGGCCCCTTCGGCAGGCGCACCGCATCGTAGAAGGGCGCCAGCGGCGTTTTCAGGGTGAAACTGAGCATGCCACCGACCGCTGCGGGGGAGCGGGCGATCTTCAGGTAATTGGCGCGCGATTCCGGGGAAAGCGGCCAGTAGACCCGTTTCACCCTGGGGTGCGACTCGAGGGCGGCGACGATCCGGGGCGTGGCGGCGTTGAGGCGGTCCATCAGCGGCTCGTAGTCGCCGATCTGGGCGGCCAGCCGGGAGAGATCGCGCGCATAGACCGGTTCCAGTTCTTGCGCGATGCCGCGGCGGAGCGCGGCCGCATCGGGCGCGGTGGGATTCACCGCCACCAGGCCCGCGATGATGTCGCCGTCGCTGGCCGCAAATTTCGTAAGGCTGTTCACCACGACGTCGGCGTGGGTGAGCACGTCGACGCAAAACAATGAGGCGATGCTGGGGTCGAGAATCAGCTTGGCGCCGTGCCGGCGCGCGAGGGCCGCAAGGGCGGGCACGTCGGGCGTCTGGATCAGCGGATTCGTCGGGGTCTCCGCGAAGATGCCGGCGAGGCGATCGCCGCGTTCGGCGCACAGTCGCTCCAGCGCCGGGAGGTCGAACACATCGGGCAGGTGGACATAGTCGCGCGCCGGATCCGGGGTCAGCCGCTTGAGAATGGCGATCGTGTCG
>DATIWI010000173.1:0-13382 GCA_035519475.1 Opitutaceae bacterium | reverse complement strand
TCATCGCGGTGTTGATGAGCATTCTGGTGCCGACACTCGGCTCGGCCCGCGCGGCGGCGCGGAAAGGGCGGACGCAAGTGCAGTTCGGGCAGTGGGCGGCGGCATTCGAGCAGTTTCGGCAGGAGTACGGCTACTACCCGTCGCTCGGGGTGGAGGGCAAACTCGCGACCGCCGCGGACACTCTCAGATTCGTCCGGACCCTGAGCGGGCGGAATCCGGATGGATCGGCCGTGGCCGAGCCGGCGGATCTGAACGGCAACGTCAAACGCATCTGCTTCTGCAGTTTCACCGAGGGCGATTTCCTGGATCCGGATCATCCGGGGAACGGCGTGGACTTCAGCGGCAACGAGCTGCTCTGCGACGCATTCGGAAACGTGGAGATCGCGGTGCTGATCGATCGCGACGGCGACGGTTTCATCAAGCCGGCGGATGATGGTCCGATTCCCTCGGTCCGCGGCGCGGGTAGTGCCGCGAGCTATGCGCCGGATGAAAGCGAACTTCCCGCGGCGGGAATCCGCGCCGGCGTCGCCTTCTACTCCGCCGGCCGGGGCGCGGGTGGGGCCGATCTGGTGCTGAGTTGGAAATGAATTCGCTGACCTTGAGATTGCACCGCCGCCGGGCGTTCACCCTCGTCGAGTTGCTGGTCGTCGTAGCCATAGTCGCCCTGTTGGCCGGCACCGTCGGCCTGAACCTGCGTTCGCTGGGTGAAAACACCGCGCTGCAGGCGGCCCAGGCCACGGTCGCCAGCCTGTGCAGTGCGGCGCGCGGCCGGGCCGCGCTCACGGGGCGAAACGCGCGGCTGCTGCTTGCCGCTGATCCTGCCGACATTGAGTGTCACCTGCGGTACCTGCAGATCGTGCACGAGGATCCCGCGGGATCGGACCGCTGGCTGGCCGAGGGCAGCGGCGTTTATCTCCCGCGCGGCGTGTACGTGGTGCCGCCGGCCGGCGCTGCCGTGCCCGGCAATCCCGGGTGGCCCGCGTCGCGCCGGTCCACCGCGCTATCGGCGACGCCGGAGCTAATGGCGATCAACGGCGTCGCCGCGGGCGCCTGCCACTACGTCCAGTTCTCGCCGAGGGGCACTACGACCGGCGGCAATCTCCTGCTGGGGAGCGGACATGCCATCACCGGCACCGCGGGCACAGTCCTGGTTCTTGAAAATGCGGACAATGTCCGGGGCGTGCTGCTGCGGCCCTCCGGGGCTCTCACCCTGATCAACGATGCCCGCGCCTTCCCGCCATGAAGACTCGTGCGCACTGCGGCTGCGCCTTTTCGCTCGTGGAGGTGGTCATCGCCATCGGCGTCCTGGCAGTCACGCTCGTCGCTGTGCTCGGATTGGCGGGATCGACAATGCGCTCGGGCGGAGCCACCGCCGATCTCGCCGTGGCCGGGCGACTGGGCGCGGAAATCCGCGGCGAATTGGAGCGACTCAAGGCGGAGCTCGGACTACCGGGATTGGCGGCCACCATTCCCCGCGGCGGGGCCGCCGCCCCGCTGCGGCTCGTCGCCACGCGTGACGGCCGGCGGATGCTGCGGACCGACGGCGCCGCGGCCGCGGCGAACCATGCCCTCAATGATCCGTTGCAGCCCGGCATCGCGCGGCGTGACCGCTACTTCCTGGCGGAGGTGACCCAGCAGCTCGATCTGCCTTACGCGCCAGACGAGGGCTTTCTGGCGTTGAGCGTTCGAGTGAGCTGGCCCTACGAACTCCCGGGGGGGCCGGCGACGCCCGGCGCCACGGCGGTGGACATGGATCCAGCTCGCGAGGTGCCCCTCAGCGATCGCACGATCGTCTTCTTCAACTTCGCCCTGCGGCCATGAGAGGTCTCGTTGGACGCCGGCGATGGGCGGCCTTCGGGGCGACGGGGGCGCGCCGGCGGGAAGCTCGTCGTCTGTGGCGGCGCCTCGCCACCGGCTTTACCCTCGTCGAGTTGCTCGTGGCCGCGACGCTCACCGCGCTGCTGGCGGCGCTCACGTTGACAATCCTGTCGATCGTGACGACCCAGTGGAACCAGTCGGCTGGCCAGCTTCGCACCGCGGCGCAGGCCCAACTGGCCCTCGACCAGATCGCGCTGGATTTGGAAGGCGCCATCCTCCGCGCGGATGGCAAAGTGTGGCTGGCCGCCACGGTGCTGCCGGATAAGACGCTCTCGGGACAGTGGAAATCCGCCGCCGCTCCGTCCCAGGCCAAGCCCCCCAACACCGATGCGCACACGCTCAACCTGGCCGCGCCGTCGCCGGAGGAGGCGCGATTCGGCGTGGCGGGCGTCTGGCTGCGGTTCTTCACGACGAAGGCCGACACCGGCGCGAGCGCCTCCGACCTCTCGGCGCCTGTGGCAGTGGGCTACCAGCTCATCCGACAGAACACCACCTCCAGTCCCACCTCGGAGCAGCGGTACCTGCTCTTCCGTGGCGAAGTTCGCCGCACGCACACCGCCGGCGGCGCGCCGGGCGTTTTCGAGGCCGGTTACAACCTCGATCCGCTGGCGGATCCCGCGACGCCGTATATGGCCGCCAACGGCACGGCGGGAGACCCGGGAAACCTGCTTCGCCCGCCACTCGGCTCGGTCCTGCTGGACAACGTCATCGACTTTGGCGTGAGGCTCTATCGCCGCGAGGGCGGAGGCCTGCGCGTGATCTTCCCGGCGCGAGCCGCGGGCGCCGATGCCGCGCCGGCCAACGGCACGCTCTCCAGTGCGGTGCCGCCGTCCGCCGAGACCCAGCATCTGGCCTGCAGCGCCGCGCCCGCGGTGGAGGACTTCTATCGACACGCCTTTCCCGAGGTGGCGGAAGTCATGATCCGCGTGCTGACCGAGGAAGGCGCGCGCCTGATTGCAGCGTACGAGGCCGGCGGACTCCGTCCTCCTTCGGGGGTGGCGCCGGGTGACTACTGGTGGACCCTGGCCGAGGTCCACTCGCAGGTCTTCACGCGACGCATGCTGATCTCAGCCCGCGTTCCCTAGACGGCGCGACGGATCCGCCTGGCAAAGCGCCGACCTCCGCCGCGTCGATCAGCCGCGACAGACCGCTTGCCGGCGGCCGGCCGTTCGGCGCACTGCCTCGAGGACGAGCAGCGTCAAAACGAACCAACCCGGAAACTCTCCCCCGCCGCCCCCGCCGCCCCCCCCGCCGGTGTCGGCTGGCGTTGACGCCACGGTCACCGTCAGGGTCGCCGGACTGCTCGTGACGCTGCCGGCCGCGTTGGTGACAACCACGGTGTAGGTGCCGGCGTTGGCTGATTGGACGCTGCTCAACGTCAAGGTCGCACTGGTCGCGCCGGCGATGGCGGTGCCGTTGAAATTCCATTGGTAGGTCGGTGCCGGCGTGCCTGTGGCGACTACCGAGAACTGCGCCGTGCTGCCCACCGTCACGGATTGGCTCACCGGTTGCGTCTGGATCGCCGGGCTCACCGCAGTGGTGCTTTGCCGCACCGTATGGTTGTTGGTATCGGCTACGTAGATGTTGCCGGCGCTGTCCACCGCAATGCCTGTGGGATAATAGAAGCGCGCCGCGCTGCCTGCTCCGTCAGCGCTGCCCCCGGCTCCGGCCAGACCCGCGACCGTGGCTGTCGCGCCTGTCAGGCTCATCTTGCGGACGGTGTGGTTGTCGGTATCGACGACGTAGAGATTGCCGGAGCGGTCCACCGTGAGATCCGCGGGAAATTGGAACCGCGCTCCGCTGCCGACTCCGTCGCTGGAGCCACTGATGCCGGCCGCTCCAGCCAGCGTGCCGACGACGCCGGCTGGGGTAATCTCGCGAATCGTGTGATTGTTCGTGTCCGCGACGTAGACGTTGCCCGCGGCGTCGACGGCCACGCCTTCGGGGGTGTTGAATCGCGCCGCGGTTCCGGTGCCGTCGGCGGTGCCGGAAACGCCCGCGAAACCGGCGAAAAGACTGATGGTGCCGCTCGCAATCGCCACCTTGCGGATGGTGTGTTCTCCGGCGCAGGCCACATAAAGATTGCCGGCGCCGTCGGGCGCGACGTCGGACGGCGACGTCATCGAGGTGGTCAGCGTGGTGACCGCGCCAGCCGGGGTGATCCGGCGGATCACGAGATTCCCGGTGTCGGCCACGAAAATAGTACCGGAGGCGTCCACCGCGATGCCGCTTGGGTGGTAAAATCGGGCGGCGCTCCCGGTGCCGTCAACATTGCCGATCGTGCCTGCTAGGCCGGCCAAGGTCGTAACGACGCCCGCCGGCGTGATCTCGCGGATCGTGTTGTTGTTCGTATCGGCGACAAACACGTTGCCGGCCGCGTCCACCGCCACGTCCGACGGATTGCGGAATCGCGCGCCGGCACCGGTGCCGTCAGCGGTCCCGGAAAGGCCCGCGGTTCCGGCGAGGGTGACGATCGTCAACGGACTGGCGACCATCAGCGCCGCCGGCGCGGAGGTGACGCTGCCCACCGCGTTGGTGACAACGCATCGGAACGAATCGCCGCTCATGGCATTCGTCACGGAACTGACGGTGAGCGTTGCCGTCGCGATACCGTTGTAGGGAGAGGCGTCGGTGAGCGGACTCCACGAGGTGCTGCCGGCGGGCTGGCGCTGCCAGCTGTAGGTCGGCGCCGGGCTGCCGCTCGCCGTCACGGTGAACGTGGCGTTCTGGCCGGCCGCCACCGTCTGGCTCGCGGGCTGGGCGGTGATGGTCGGGGCGGAGTTGGCCGCAGCGATCGCCTGGACCAGCGCGCTCACATTTGGCGTGCCGACACCCGTGACCAAGTCGTAGCCGCTGCCCGCATTGTACGCGCCGTTGCTCCCACTCGTGATGTCGCGAAAGCTGGTGGTGCCGATGAGCGGATAGATCCATGGCCCGAGGAGGCCGAACGGGGGGAGACCGGCGTTGGCGCGCGCCTGGTTGAGGAGCGCGCAGAAGCCGCTCCAGATGGGAGCGCTGATGCTCGTTCCGCCCCAGACGGTCGTGTCCGACCCGACATTGACGATGTACGCGCCCGAGCGCGGGTCGCCCACGACCGCAACGTCGGGAACCAGGCGCGTACCTCCCGATGGAACTCCAGTGCCCGTCTGCCAAACCGGACGGCTGTAGGTGGTGCTGGGCGCGCCGCCGCTCGCGCCGTTTCCGTTCGTGCCGAGCGACCACGCCGTTTCGCTGCTCGTCGCGCCGCTACTTGGATCAAGAACCAAGTAGGTGGCGCCTACGCCGGTCACGCTCGGATCGCTGGCGGGGTGGGCGGGCGAGATCGGGGAGGACGAGCTGTAGCGGCCAGATTGATCCGGGTTGGACCCGCCGTCTCCCGAGGAGACCACCACCGTGACGCCGGCGGCGGCGAGCGCTGCAAAATGCTGGGCATCGGAGGACAGCTGGGAACTCGGCACCAGCGCCTCTGCAATTCCATAGGAGAGGTTGACTTGGCGCAGGTCCGGATGGGCGGGGAGGTCGTCATAGATGCTCTGATAAGCCAGACTGAGCTTGGAAAACGTCAGGGCCGAGGTCGCATAGATCCGGATGGTTGCGTTGGGAGCAAGGGCACTCGTGAGCTCCGCGTCGATCGCGGCCTCGGTGCCCAAGGGGATGCCATTTTGATCCAACTGGGATGGATCCGGCAATGTCGCCCCCGGGACTACCACCACTTTCTGGATGTTGCCGAGCGATTGCTGGGTGATGCCGCAGCGGCTCCAGAACGTGGTCAGATCGCTATCCAACGGGAAGGTGTCGATCACGATGGCGATGGTCTGCCCGGCACCCGTGAGATTCGTGCCTCGCGCGCCATAGGCCCGGAGCAATTCAGAGGGCAGGTACGGCGGCGCATTGGGGCTGGTGCGCGAGAACGGCCGGATGCCTGGCGTCTCCGCGAATTTGTGCGGCCGGACGTGCGGCTGCAGGCCATTGACGCCCAGCACCGCGGTCGCGAGGGCGGTGGGCACGCTTGGCGCCGTGATCGCGGAGGTGACTTCGCCGTCGTCGCCGGCCACGCGGGCGAAGTTGGTTTGAAAGACCTCCCCGATCTGGCGGACGGTCCCGCGCACGAAAATGGAGAGGCGGCCCGAATCCGTATGCGTGACGGCCAATCCCCTGGCGGCGAGCCACGCCACGGTCCTCTCGTAGTCGGCCGGCAGCGGCAGGTATTTGGCGGACATTTCCTCGCGGGGAATGATCTCGCCGCGGGCCACCCGCGCCTGCAGCTCGGCGAAGTTCCGCATCCTGAGCGCGACCTCGAAGTCGATCGCGGCGTCGCTCTCGGCTGCTTTCAGGGCCGCACGGACAATTCGGGCCCGGGGCTGACCGGCCGAGGTGTTATCGGCCGACGCGGGGATCTCCCGGATGCTGTCGGGGAGCAACACGCGTTCGGCGGCGTCGCCCGGGATCGCTGCGGGCGAGCGGGCGGCCAAAAGCCCGAGAATCGCCAAGCTCGTGGCAAGGCACCGGGATCGCAGGGCCCGGACACCGGAGACGACCGTCGTCGCAGTTGTGCGGCGGTCCTTTCGAGCCAAAGTCATCGGATGCGCCATGGTGGGACAGCAGGGCGGCAGCAGTTGTTCATATCTGGCTGTGCGGGTGCAAGGAGGCAAAGGCTAAATGGTAACACATCTGTTTAGTTCGCCGCGGCGCGATAACCGCGGGTGCGTCGCCCACTTGGATGACAAGCGAAAGCCGGATTTCCTCCACTGGCCGCCGGTGGCGGCTGGCGGGTTTTTCAATGGAAGTCGTGGGAAGCCTGCGCGGGCAGCTCGCCGGCGCGCAGCGGGACGAAGTTCTCCGCCAGCACGTGGATCACGCCGTCCTTGGCCTGCACCCGTCCCTCGATGATGAGGGCGGGATACTGGGTGATGACCAGGCGCTGCCGCTCAAACAGCGGCGGCCGGACGATCGCATTGGCGATGCCGGTTTCGTCTTCGAGCGACACGAACACGACGCCCTTGGCGGTGCCGGGGCGCTGACGGGTGATGACGCTGCCGCCGATGCGGATGCGGGCGCCGTTCTCCGCCAGCGGCAATTCGTCGGCGCGCCAGAGATCCGGGAATTGCGCCCGGAGCAGGCGCATCGGGTGATGGCCGGTCGTGAGGCCGGTGGTCTGATAATCCTCGCGCACCCGTTCCATCATGGTCATGGGCGCCAGCGCGTCGCCCGATCGATCCTCGGCCAGCGCGCCGGCGAGGAGATCGTCGGCCAGGTCGTTGCGCACCACCGCCCAGAGGGCATGGCGGCGGTCGCCCGCGAGCGCGTTGAGCGCCCCGGCCGATGCGAGCAGGCGCCGCTCGGGTTCGCTGAATTGCGTGCGCCGGACGAAATCCTCCACCGAGGCGAAAGGCGCGCGGGACCGCTCCGCCAGCAGGTGTTCGATGTTGGGCGCGCGCAGCCCCCGCAGGGACGCGAAGCCCACGCGGATGACGCGGTCGCCCTCGACCGCCGCCCGGTCGCGCGAGGCCTGCACGCACACCGGCCGCACGGTGACGCCATGCCGGCGGGCATCCTGAACGATGGTCGCCGGCGAGTAGAAGCCCATCGGCTGGTTGTTGAGCAGCGCCGCGTAGAACTCCGCCGGCCGGTGCACCTTGAGGTAGGCCGAGGCGTAGGCGATCAGGGCGAACGAAATTGCGTGCGACTCGGGAAACCCGTAGAGCGCGAACGTGGCGAGCGAATGGACGGTGTCCTCGATCGCCGGGGCGGCCATGCCGTTCTTCTGCAGGCCGCTGCGCAGCCTGACCTCCATGCGTTGCAGCCGCTCCGGCGAGCGCGTGAAGCCGATCGCCCGGCGGAGTTCGTCCGCCTCCGCCGCGGAGAATCCGCCCAACTCCATCGCCAGCCGCAGGATCTGCTCCTGAAAGAGCACGACGCCGAGGGTGCGCTCGAGGATGGGCCGGGCGCGCTCGTCGAGGTAGGTCACCGCCTGCCGCCCCGCGCGCCGCTCCAGATAGGGATGCACGGCCTTCCCCTGGATCGGTCCGGGGCGGATGATCGCCACCTCGACCGCCAGGTCGTAGAAGGTCTCGGGCTTCATCCGGGGCAGGGTGGCCATCTGCGCCCGGCTCTCGACCTGGAAGACGCCGACCGTGTCCGCCTGCTGGAGCAGGGCGAAGGTGGCCGGGTCATCCTTGGGAATCCGCGCCAAGTCCACCGGCCGGCCGCGGTCCTGGCAGGTGGCCAGGCTCTCCTCCAGGACCGCCATCATCCCCAGCCCGAGCAGGTCCACTTTGACGATGCCCATGTCTTCGCAGTCGGATTTGTCCCACTCGATCACCACGCGCCCGGGCATGGTGGCGTTTTCGAGCGGGACGATGCGGTCGAGACTTCCCGCGCAGAGCACCATGCCGCCCGAATGCTGGCCGAGGTGCCGCGGCAGTCCGCGAATCTGCCGCACGAGTCCGATGAGCACGGGGGTCCGGGGGTGGGCGGCGGTGATGCCGGCGAGGTGGAGCTGCTGCTCCAGTTCGAGCGTGTGCGGATAATCGCCGCCGGCGAACAGGCTCGTGTAGCGGTCGAGCACGTCGTCGGGGAATCCCAGCACCTTGCCGGTCTCCCGCATCGCGTTGCGGCTCCGGTAGGTGATCACGTTGGCGGTCATGGCCGCGCTCCGGCCGTACCGCCGGTAGACCTCCTGGATGACCTGTTCGCGGCGCTCGCGGCTGGGGAGATCGAGATCGATGTCGGGCCAGTCGGTGCGGCCCTCGCTGAGGAACCGCTCGAAGAGCAGCTTGCCGCCGACCGGATCGACCGCGGTGATGCCGAGCGCGTAGCACACCGCGGAATTTGCCGCGCTGCCGCGGCCTTGGACGAGGATGCCGCGCTCGCGGCAGAACGAGCACAGGTCCCACACGACGAGAAAATAGCCGCTGAAGCCGAGCTTGCCGATGAGCGCCAGCTCCCGCTCCAGTTGCCGGCGCACCTCCCGGGAAATGCTGCCGTAGCGCTGCTGCGCCCCGAAATACGTCATCTTGCGCAGGAAGGAGTCCATCGTCTCCCCGGCCGGCACCGGGTAATCGGGGAAGCGGTAGCCGAGATTCCCGAGGGTGAACTCCAGGCGTTCGGCCAGCCGGGCGGTGTTGGCGACCGCCTCGGGCAGGTCGGCGAACAGCGCCTGCATCGCCGGGGCGTTCTTCAGGTGGCGTTCTCCGTTCACCGCCAGCAGCCGGCCCGCCTGGTCGAGGGTCCGGTGATGGCGGAGGCAGGTGAACACATCCGCCACTTTGCGCGCCTCGCGGGTCGCGTAGAGCACGCCGTTGGTGGCGAGCAGCGGCAGCCCGTGCGCGCGGGCGACCGCCACCAGCGCGGCCTCCTCGACATCCTCATCCCGGCAAAGGTGGCGCTGCACCTCGACAAAAACCCGGTCGGGGCCGAACGCCTCGCGGAATTTCTTCACGGCGGCTTCCATGCCGTCGGCGTCGCCGCGGCGCCAGGCCCGCCGCAGGGGCCCCTCTTCGTCCCCCGTCAGGGCGACCAACCCGGCGCCGAATTGCCGCAGCTCGTCCCACGTCGCGGCCGCGGCGCCCTTGGGCGCGCGGAGTTTGGCCGCGGTCAGCAGTTGGCAGAGGTTTTGATAGCCTGCGCGCGTGGCCACGAGCAGCGGGATCACCGCGCCGTCCTCCAGGGTGACCTCGGCGCCGACGAGGGCCCGCAGCCCGGCTTCCTTGGCCGCGGTGTAGTTGCGCACCGCGCCGTAGAGGCCGTTGCGGTCGCACAGCGCGAGGGCGGGCAGGTTCAGGCGCGCGCCTTCGGCGATCAACGCCTCCGGGCTGGAGCCCCCGCGCAGGAAGCTGAACGCACTGCGGGCGTGAAGTTCCACGTAGTCCATGGGGCACCGCCCTAGCGCAATTTAGATTTGGATCGACACGCAGAGCATTGTAGCCGGCCTCGTTGAGGCCGGTGGTCGACGAGGCACCGGGGTCGGCGACCCCGGCTACATGATGCGTCCATATAAATCGAAGAGGCCCTAGTCGTAGCCGCCCTCGAGAAACCAGCCGTCGGGAGTGTGCAGCAGGCGGTAGAGACCGCCGCGGGCGAGTTCGATGTCCCATTCTTCGCGCGCCCACGCCGGCGGCTGCCACCAGTCGCCGGAAGACCGCCAGGGTCCCCGCGTGCCGGCGATGGGGCCGGCGATCGCCTCGGCCTGCACGAAGCTGGGCGCGCCGTGCCTGAGCTCCACGAGGGCGGGGCGCGGTGGGCGGAACCGGCGGAGCAGGAGCCCCCGCGGCTCCGCGCCCGGCACCGCGGTCGCGGGCGGCACGGCGGCCGGCGGCGTCACCAGCGCGACCGCGTCGGGGCGGTGGGTGTCCGCGCGCCGGGGCGTGCCGACCTGGCCGGTGCCGACGATCGCGGCCACGCGGGCGAGCGTCTCATAAAAGGCCGGCGGATCCCGCAGGCCCGCGTCAAAGAGGCCTTCCTGCCGCTCGAGCCGCCGGCTCGGAAACGCCTCCAGCTCCACGCCCACGACGGGCGAATCGGTGCGCACGGTGGCGAGGTGGTTCTCGATCACCCGGAACAGGACGGCGGCATCCGCCGTGGGGTCGGGCAGGCAGAACTCCCGCCCGTGCTCCTTCCCGCCCTCGAGGCGGAGGCAGAGGCGGAGGCGGTTGGTGCCGAGGCTGGCTTGGCCGAGTTCGAGCGCCAGGCGCTCCAGGAAGCGGCGCAGGACGAAGAGGAGCGGCTCCAGGGTTGCCACTGCGTGCTCGAGGTCCCGCGCGGCGGCAAACCGGGTGGGAGGCGGCGCGGGCTGGATCGGCCGGGGCCATTCGCCGGCGGCGCGCGCCCAGAGTTCGTCGCCCCGCGGACCCAGCCGCCGGGCCACGGCCTCCCGGGGAAATTTGGCCAGCGCGCCCAGGGTGGACAGCCCCAGGGTCGACAGCAGGGCTTCCTCCTCCGGCGTCGGCTCGAGCAGTGCGATCGGCAGTGGCGCGAGAAAAGGGCGCACCGCGTCCACCCAGCGTTCGGGCCGCGCCTCATGGGCGGCGAAACGCGCCACGAGGGGATTGGCCGCGACCCCCATCCGGCAGGTCAGACCGTGCGCCTGCAAGTGCGCGCGGAGTCCGGGAAGTTCGCGGCGAAACTGCGCCAGGTCGCGCCCGGCCAGATCGAGCGTGCACAGGCCGGGGGCCGTCGCTTCGACGCGGGGCGAGGCCTGCCAGCAGACGGCCAGCAGCACCGCGCCGGCCTCGGCTTCGGCCGCGGGCGACGGCGGGCGCACGATCAGCCCCGGGCATTCCGCCAAAGCCTGGGCCGCGGTCATGCCGATCGCGACCCCCGCTTGCGCGGCCGGCGGGGAGACGCACGCCACCACGGCCCGCCGGCCCTCGCCGCGCAAGAGCGCCGCCGGCGCGTCCGCCAGCTCCGCCTCCAGCCGGCGCAGGGCCTGGAGCGGAAAATCGGGCGCCTCGACGACGGCAAACATCAGACCGCCTCCTGGATCCGCCCGGTCCGCTGCCGCTGCCCCTCGACCCCCAGCTGCGCGAGCAGGGCAGGGCGCGCTTGCGTGAGCGCCGCGAGGGGGAAGCTCTCCTTGAACACCAGCCGGCTGCGGGCGCAGGGCACCGTGGGCGCCGCCGACTGGACGAGCACCGCCACCTGTGACTCCTCGGCGGCCCGCTGCAGCCGGTACCAGATCGTGGCCGCCGCGCGCTTCAGCAAACGCGATTCCACGTCGCGCACATCGAGGATCACCATGCCGTAGTTGGGATCGCGGACCAGCAGGTCGGCGGTGCGCCAGGCGTCCTCGAGCGCCCGGCACCGGATCCAGACGAGGTGGCCCACCGCGGCGTCCGCCAGGCCGGCGGGGTCGAAGGCGTCCGCCGCGTCGATCAAGCCGACGCGCGCCTGCGAGTCGCGGGTCGCCGCCAGCACCGCGCCCAGGACCAACTGCATCCCGTTGCTGGGCGCCGCCGCGACAAATTCCGTCAGCCCGCCGCGCGGGATGCCCCCCGGCAGCTGCGCATCAACCGCCGCCACGCCGGTCGCGACCACCCCCTCCGCCGGTCGGGGCGCCGTCGGAAAGCGCTCGGCAAGAAGCCGCCGCAGCGCGGTCAGCGGGACGGGGTGGTCGGCCATGGGTCGGACGCATGCGGGTCAGCGCTTGCCGCGGCCGATCACCCCGATGCAGACGCCCTGGATTTCGAGGCGCTCCGTCGGGATGAGATCCTTGTAGCGGGGGTTTTCCGCCCGCAGCACCGGCCGCTTGCGCTCAAGGACCAGGCGCTTGAGGGTCGTCTCGCCGTCGATCAGGGCGGCCACGATGTGGCCCGGCCGGGGCGGCTTGCGCTGGAGGAGCGCCACGTCGCCGTCGACGATGTGCGCGTTGACCATCGAATCGCCGCGCACGTGGAGCCCGAAGACCTCCGCGGTCCGGGGCAGGCCGAAGACGGTGAGGTCCACCTGGATCTCCTCGTCCGCCAGCTGCTCGTTGGCCGCGGGCAGGCCGGCCGGGATCGTGCCGAAGACGGGCACGGCGAAGAGGTAGGTCTGCACCTCGGCCGCCTTGAGGGCCCAGGCGCGGCCGCCGAGTTGCTCGACCATGCCCTTGCGCGCGAGGGCCCGCAGGTGGCTCATCGCGGCGTTCTGGCTGGCAAAACCGAAGTGGCGCTGGATCTCGCGGGTGGCCGGCGGATGCCCGTGCGCCGCCTGAAAGCTGTGGAGGAAGTTGAGGACTTCCTGCTGCCGGTCGGTCAGGGAGGTGTTCATGGAACAGTGTTCATTGAACACTGTTCATAGAACAGTAGTTGTCAATCCCGGAGTCGCCGGGGCGGGTCAGTTTGTGTAGGTCGGGCTTTATGCATCGACACCGCGGGCGCCTCCCTTGAACGCGCAAGACGTTCCCACAGCGCAGAAACCTGTAGGGCCCGAGCTTGCCCATTCGACAGGCTCGGGCCGGGGCCGGCGGGTTCCCCCTCCCTCCGGCCGGATTTGACGCGCCCCGGTCCCGGCGCACCTTAGGCGCACAAGTTGTTCCGATGGCGCAGACTTCCTTCAAAGATCACTTCTCGGTGGTCGCGGCCAACTACGCGCAATACCGGCCCCGCTACCCGCGGGAGCTGTTCGATTTCCTGCGCACCGTGGTGCCGCCGGCGGCGCGGGTGTGGGACTGCGCCTGCGGCAGCGGGCAGGCGACGCTCGAACTCGCGGAGCGCTTCGCGGCCGTCACCGCCACCGACGCGAGCGCCGAGCAGATCGCGGAGGCGCCGCCGCATCCGCGCGTGACCTGGCGCGTCGCGCCCGCGGAGGCCTCCGGCCTGCCGGACCATTCCGTCGACCTGGTGACCGTGGCCCAGGCGCTCCACTGGTTCGACCTCAGCCGCTTCTATGCCGAGGTCCGGCGCGTGCTGGTGGCCGATGGCGTCATCGCGGTGTGGAGCTATGGAATCACCCAGGCGCGCGACGAGGCGATCGACCGCGAGGCCCGGCGTTTTTATTACGAGATCGTCGGGCCGTACTGGCCG
>DATIWI010000172.1:0-2190 GCA_035519475.1 Opitutaceae bacterium | reverse complement strand
GTATCCAGCCTGCTTGAACTGCGCCTGCATCGTCGCTTCGGGGGGGACGAACTTGAACGTATGGCCCGCCCCGTCTGCAAGGGTTTTGGAATCCGGCTCTGTTCAGTCTGCGTCAACGTATCCGGTCTCGGGTTTGAACCCCGGCCAAGATGGAGATCCGCGCAGCCTGCTCCTCATAATCACAACGGCCTCGATCGACCGTTCAATGGGTCAGGCTTGCAGGCTGCCGTTCGACTGTCAGGCCATCTTCCTTTCCACCACCCGCAGACACCGTTGGCCGGTCCGGGCGCTGCCGGCCGTCAGATCCTCATGCCACTGCGTGGTCGACCTCGTAGGCGCGGCCATGGGCGAGGACCGCCCAGACGATGCGCGCCAGCTTGTTAGCGAGAGCGACAATCGCGACATTCCTGGGCGCCCGCGCCAGTAACGCCCGGGCCCACCGCCCGAGCGGCGTGTGCTGGTCGGCGAGCCGCGGCAGAACCGCCCGCGCCCCATGGATCAGGTTCTTGCGCAGATAGCGGTTGCCGCGCTTGCTGATCCCGAGCAGGCGGGGTTTGCCGCCGGTGGTCCTCTGTCGCGGCGTGAGGCCGAGCCAGGCGGCCATGTCGCGCCCGCGCCCAAAGGCCCGGGCATCGCCGACGGCCGCCGCCAGGGCGGTTGCGTTGATCGTTCCGATGCCGGGGATCGTCATCAGCCGGCGGGCGGCCTCGTCTTCACGCGCGAGCGCCGTAAATTCCGCATCGAAGGCAGCGATCCGCTGGTCCAGCGCTCGCCATTCGCGACGCAGATCCTCGATCAGCAACCGCATGCGCGGAGTGAGGCGGCTGTCTTCGTCGTCGGCGAAGGTGCACAGCTCTGCCGCCAACTTCCCGCGCCCCTGGGGGACGGTGATCCCGCGCTCCAACAACAACGCCCGCAGATGATTGATCAGCGCTGTGCGTTCGGCGACCAGCCGCTCACGTGCCCGATGCAGCGCCTGCACGTCGGACTGCGCCACGCTCTTCACCGGAACGAAGCGCATCGTCGGCCGGGTCGCCGCTTCTGCGATCGCCTCGGCATCGCGATCGTCGTTCTTCTGCGCCTTCACGTACGGGCGGACGTATTCCGGCGACATCAGCCGAACATCGTGACCCTGGGCGCCGAACACCCTCCCGAGATGGTGCGCACCACAGCAGGCCTCCATCGCCACGGTGCACCGCGGCAGTCCCTCGACGAAGCGCTCGAGCCCCTCACGACGCACCCGCCGACGCAGTACAACCCGACCGGCCGCGTCCAAACCCGCCAGACTGCAAGAGTTCTTACCCAGATCGACCCCAAGAACTACGATATCCATTACCTCGTCCCTCTCCAAAAACGATGCGCCATCCTACTGAAGGCGCGGAGAGGGGCGGGCCATCCCATAATCACAGAAGACTCAACCGATTCAACATCTTCCCGGACAGACACTGAGCTCGACTTTCCGCATTTCACGCGGCGTAGCAGAGAGTCTCGGTGAATCTTCGGAGGAGGCCGGCGGGGATTTCCACGGTTTCCGCGTCTTGCCGGGACATCCATAAATCCGGCGGGCACCAGAGGACGCGGCGGACGGTGGCGATGGCGTCGCTGAAGGTCAGGTCTGGTTTGCCATACCAGCCGGCGGTCCGGGGACGGATGGCGGCGCCCCGGGTTTCGATCAGTCCGTGCATCCAGATCGTCACCAGGGAGAACAGCCCGAGCAGCGCCGGCGTGGTGCGTGCGATCGCCAGATCCGACCATTGGCGCTGCGTCTCGACGCCGAGATGGGCGCGGACTTCCTGGAACGTCGTTTCCACGCGCCAGCGTGAGACGAACCAGCCGAGAATTTCGGCTGGGGTGGTTTCGATGTCGGTCGCCAGGAACGCTTGCGGTGCCAGCTTTCCTGCGGGATCGCGCGCCAGCACCCACCGGATCGGCGCGGGCGGCAGGCCGCTGTGATACCACACCGCCATCCCGGAAATGATCTCGAGCGTCCGCTGCTGGCCTTCGTCACGCTGGCCTCCATCCAGCTCGCCCTCCGCAGACTCGCGCGTGGGTAGGCTTTTGAGTCAGGCTCTCAGCTCGACTTTCCGCATTTCACGCGGCGTAGCAGAGAGTCTCGGTGAATCTTCGGAGGAGGCCGGCGGGGATTTCCACGGTTTCCGCGTCTTGCCGGGACATCCATAAATCCGGCGG
>DATIWI010000171.1:0-21535 GCA_035519475.1 Opitutaceae bacterium | reverse complement strand
CGCGTGGTGGCCGCCCTCACCGGCTTCGCCGGCCATCTGCGGCGCGCCATCGCGGTAGAGACCGACGACGCGACGGGGCGCTTCGCGACGCTGACCCTGACCCTGGACGTCCCCGAGCCGGTAATGATTAGCCCGCGGTTCCTGCTCTGGCAGGTGGGCGGCCGTCCCGAGGAGAAACCCCTCGAAATCATCTTGGCGGACCCCGACAAGAGCCAGCTCGGGGAGGTGGACTGCCAGCCGCCACTCTTCAGCGTGCGCTTGACGCCGCCGCAGGCGGGCCGGTGCCGCCTGCTGGTGAAACCGGCGGACACGCAGCGGCCCGCCGAAGCGACGATCCGGCTGACGGTGACGATTGCGGGCCGGCCGCAGTCCTACGTCATCTACGCGGCGGTGCGATGACGACCGAAAATGGCATGATGCGGCCGCCGGCCGCATCCCCGCAGATTCTCCGCCAGGCCGGCGTCTTGTTGCTGGCAGCCGTGATTCCGGCGGTGCTCGCGGCGGGGTGGCATCCGCTGCGCCCGGCGTGGTCGCGCGATCAGGCGCTGGTGCCGGAGGTGGCGTGGGCCACGGTGCAGGACTGGCGCGGGCAGGTGCTATTCGTCGATGCGCGGAGCGCCGACGCCTACGCGCGGCGGCATATCCCCGGCGCGCTTTCGCTCAGGCTGGGCGGGGGCTGGGAAGGGCTGTTCCAAGCCGTGGTCGCGGCGTGGCGGCCCGGCGCCCGCGTGGTGGTGTATTGCGACGACAAGGACTGCGAAGCGAGTCAGTCGGTGGCGCGTCGGCTGCGCCGCGAACTGGGTGTCGGCGACGTGTTTGTGCTGAAAGGAGGATGGAGCGCATGGCTGAAAGCGCAAAAGCCGCTCGGTTGATGGCGCTGATCGCGCGGCTGTTGCTGGCCGCGGCCTTCCTCTATGCCGGGATTCTCAAGGCGCTGGATCCCGCGGCCTTCGCGCTCGCGATCGACAACTTTCGGCTGCTGCCGTATCCGGCCGCGGCGGCGCTGGCGCTCTACCTGCCTTGGCTGGAAATCGTCGCCGGTCTCGGCGTGTTGTGGCCGCGCGTCCGCGGGGGCGCGCTGGCCGTGCTGGTGGGCCTGTGCGGCGGGTTTGCCGGGGCCATCGCCTCGGCGGTGCTGCGCGATCTCGACATCGGCTGCGGCTGCTTCGGGGGCGACGGCGGCAGCCGGGCGTCGCTGCTCCTGAGCCTGCTGCGGAGCGTCGCCCTGCTTGGTCTCGGCGGCTGGCTGCTCCTCCGCGAGCGGCACGCGGCGGAACGCGCAGGGCGTTGAGTCGACTGGCCTTGGCCGTCTGGACAGCCGACCGGGGCGCGGGAGGCTGGGGCGGGCGGCGAGTGGGGACGCGCTCCCGCGCGTCCTCCAGCTGCTGCCATCCGGGGCCTGAATCGGATTGAAGGGCGACTTGATTCGTGGGAGAAGCGGTGCTGCCCCGCCCCAAGCATCGACAAGAGGCCCGCTCCCGCGGGCAGGATAAGGAAGGATATCATCATGAACTCTCCAGCTGTCGGACTACGCGTCGCGAGCGCCGTCTTCGGTCTGATGTGCCTCGCACACGTGCTGCGGGTCATCACTCGATTCCAAATGGTTCTCGGCGGGTATTCCGTTCCCCGCAAGTTCAGCGCCCTGGCGGTGATCATCACCGGCGCTCTTTGCGTGTGGCTGTGGATGCTTTCGACGAAGGCGGACAAGCCCAAGCCCGACGCCGCGCCGGCGCAGCCGTGACGCCGGCCAGGCGGCCCGCGCAGGGTAGCAGCCGGGATCCCGCCGCTGCCCTGCAGTGGTTCATTCGGCCGCCGCGAGGCGGCGGCGAGGGGCATGTCGCATGCGCCCGCCGCCCGGCACCAGCGGAGCGGAAGTGGGCGCGCTTGCACCGGAGCGGAGTTGGCGTTCCATTGCCTCCGCTCGCGCCATGCCCCTGCCGACATCCGCGCCCCGCGATTACACGCTGCTCTTTGCCGCCCGGATTCTGCGGCTCTTTGCCTACGGCTTTCTGGCTGTGGTGCTCGTGCTCTATCTCCGGTCACTCGGCTATTCCGAGACGCGGGTGGGCGTGCTGCTCGCGTTTACCCTGTTGGGCGACGCCGCCATCTCGCTGAGCCTGACGACGCGCGCCGACCGCCTCGGACGGCGGCGGATGCTGCTGGCCGGCGCCGTGCTCATGATTTTCGGGGGAGCGGGCATGGCAGTGCTCGGCAATTTCTGGCTGCTGTTGATCGCGGCCGTCATCGGCGTGCTCAGCCCGAGCGGAAACGAGCTTGGTCCCTTCCTGGCGATCGAGCAGGCCTGCCTGGCCGAGGTGATTCGCGACCGGGACCGCACGCGGGTGTTCGCCTGGTCGCATGTGCTCGGCTTTACCGCCAACGCGCTCGGGGCGCTGTTCGGCGGCTGGGCCGCGGGCCAGCTGCAGCACGGCGGCTGGACACCGCCAGCGAGCTACCGGGCGCTGCTTTGGCTCTACGCCGCATTCGGCGGGGGATTGCTGGTCACGTTTTCGTTGGTCGGCCATCGGGTCGAGCCTCCCCAGGTCGACCCGGCCTCGGGCCGCGGGGTGGTCCCGGCCTCGTGGCATGGTCTGCTGGAGGCCAAGGGCCATGTCGCGAAGCTCAGCGCCCTGTTCACGCTCGATGCGTTCGGCGGCGGTTTCATCGTGCAGAGCTTCGTAGCCTACTGGTTTCACCGGAAATTCGGCGTCGATCTGGCGGTGCTCGGCGGTATCTTCTTCGGCACGACACTGCTGTCCGGGCTGTCCGCGCTGGCTGCGGTGCCCCTGGCGAGACGCTTCGGCCTGCTGAATACGATGGTATTCACGCATCTGCCGTCCAACGTGCTGCTGATGCTGGTGCCCTTCATGCCCACGCTCTGGTCGGCGGTGGGCGTGCTGCTTGCCCGGCACCTGATCGCGCAGATGGACGTGCCGACCCGGCAAAGCTACGTCAACGCGATTGTACCCGCCGCGGAACGCTCGGCTGCGAACGGCATCACCACGACGATCCGGCAGGTCGGCACCGCGCTGGGACCGCTGGCAGCGGGGCCGCTCATGGGGGTGCCGGCGCTCGCCGGCTGGTGTTTTGTCATCAGCGGCGGCCTCAAGAGCGCCTATGACCTCGCCATCTGGCGCGCCTTCAGCCGGGTGAAGCCGCCGGAAGAGCGTTGAGCGGACGCGCCGGGACGGCCGGTGGCCGGAGGAAATCGGGTCCATCGCCGGGACGGTCAGGCCGGGGCGGCCGGCCGCGCGACCGGCGGGGGTGGGGGCCCTCCCGACGAGCGCGCCGCCGCACCTCGGGCCATTCCTGTCCGCGCAGCCGCCCAAGCCCACATGTCAACTAATAGTTGACATGTTGCGCCGTGTGGGCGTGGGTGATTCAGGGAAGAAACGCGCGGCTTCTCGCGCCGCGCAGCGGCCGCCCGGCGCAGGCGGATGCGCCGTGCCGGCCAATGGCCGGAGGGAATCGACTTTATCGCCGTGACGATCAGGCCGGGCCGACCGGCCGCGCGACCGGCGGGGGTGGGGGCCCTCCCGACGAGCGCGCCGCCGCACCTCGGAGCCTTCCCATCCGCCGATCCGCCTCACCGGACATGTCAACCAATAGTTGACATGTTGCGCCGGGAGCGGCGTGGGCAATTCCAGGAACAAACGCGCGGCTTCTCGCGCGGCGAAGCGGCAGCCCGGCGCAGGCGGATGCGCCGTGCCGTCCGGTGGCCGGAGGAAATCGGGTTCATCGCCGGGACAGCCAGGCCGGGCCTCCGGCCGCGCGACCGGCGGGGTGGGGGCCCTCCCGACGAGCACGCCGCCGCACCTCGGAGCCTTCCCATCCGCCGATCCGCCTCACCGGACATGTCAACCAATAGTTGACATGTTGCGCCGTGTGGGCGTGGGTGATTCGAGGAAGAAACGCGCGGCTTCTCGCGCTGCGAAGGCGGAGGCCGGCGAAGGTACCATCGCTCATGTCAACTGATAGTTGACATGTTCCGCGGTGGTTCAGGCGGATGACGCCGGGGGGCATCGCGCGGCGGCACGCCCGGTCAAAACGGAGGCGCCGTGCAGCGCGGGCTGGCTCCGGCCGGATAATCTGGTAGCCTGCGACGGTGGAAAAACTACTGACAGCGGCCCTGGGGCCGGACGGATCTCAGCTGGCGGCGGAGGAAAAGCAGCGGTTGCTCTCGCGCCTGCTCGCCCGGCTGGCGCACGAGATCCGCAACCCGCTCAGTTCGCTCGCCATCCACGTGCAGTTGTTGGAGGAGGATTTGGCCCAGGTCGCCCCGCCGCTCAAGGCCCAGACCGCGGGTCGCTTCGAGATCATCCGCAGCGAGCTGCAGCGTCTGGAGAACCTGGTGAGGCAATTCCTGAGCCTCGCCGCGCCCTCCTCGGTCGAACTGCAGACCGTGGACGTGGCCGAGGTGATCCGCTATGTCTGCGAGCTGCTGCGCCCCGAGGCGGCCGAGCGGCAGATCGAAATCGCGATGGATCTCCCGGAGTCGCTGCCGCCGCTGACGGCCGATCCCGGCCAGCTCAAGCAGGCGCTGATCAACCTGGTCATCAACGCCGTCCAGGCGGTCGAGCGCAACGGCCGGATCGAGATCAGCGCGCGGGCGGATCCGGCGCTCGGGACTTTCTCGTTGCAGGTGACCGACAATGGTCCGGGTGTGCCCGGCGAAAGGAAATCCGCCATCTTCGAGCCGTTCTTCACCACCAAATCCGAGGGCAGCGGCCTCGGGCTGTGGATCGTGCAGCAGATCGCGACCGCGCACGGCGGCGTGGTGACGGTGAACGACCGGGCGAACGGCGGCGCAGCCTTCACGCTGCAGCTGCCCCTGCGGGAGGCCCCGACGCATGGATAAATCGAAGATCAACATTTTGGTGGTGGACGACGAGCGCGGGCTCTGCGCGGGCGTCCAGGAGGCGCTGCGCCGGGAGGGCTACGTTGTCGACGCGGCCAACGACGCGCGGAGCGCCCGCACGCTCCTCGGTGAACGGCTCTACAACCTTGTCCTCACCGACGTCCGCATGCCGGACATGAGCGGCTTGGAGTTGCTCCGGGACACGCGGCAGACGAGCCGGGATACGCTGTTCATCCTGATGACCGCCTATGGCACGGTGCCGAACGCGGTCGAGGCGATGAAGGAGGGTGCCTACGATTATCTGACCAAGCCGCTGGACATGCAGCGGCTGCGGGCGCTGGTGCTCAAGGCGCTGGAATTCCAGTCGGTGGTGGCGGAGAATAGCGAGCTGCGTCTGCGGCTGCGCAAGCGCTCCGAGCCGAGCCTGCTCGTTGGCGACAGCGAGGCCATCCGGCAGGTGGTGCGCCTGGCCGATGAAGTCGCTCGCAGCGAGGTCACCGTGCTGATCGAGGGTGAGAGCGGCACCGGCAAGGAGATCGTGGCGCGGATGATCCATGCGAAGAGCGCGCGCGCCGGGCGCCCGTTCATCTTTGTGAACTGCGCGGGGCTGCCGGAACAGCTGGTCGAGGCGGAGTTGTTCGGCCATATGAAAGGGGCCTTCACCGGCGCGGTCGCGAGCAAGGCCGGTCGGTTCCAACTGGCCGACGGCGGCACGCTCTTCCTGGACGAGATCGGCGATCTGCCGATGAAGGGGCAGGGCGATCTGCTGCGTGTGCTGGAGGACGGCTGCTTCCGCATGGTCGGGGGCACGGAGCTCATCCAGGTGAACGTTCGCGTGGTCGCGGCGACGAACCAACAGCTGCAGGAGTCCGTGGCCGCCGGGACCTTTCGGGAGGATTTGTTTTACCGGCTGAACGTCGTGCCCATCGTCGTCCCGCCGCTGCGCGAGCGCGCCGAGGACATCCCGCTGCTGGTGGAGGCGTTTCTGAATCATTTCACGGCGAAACACAAACGCCGGCGCCAGCGGCTCTCGGCCGAGGCGCTGCAGCTCTGCCAGCGCTTTCCGTGGCCGGGCAACGTGCGGCAGTTGCGCAACGTCGTCGAGCGCCTCGTTTTGACCTGCCGCCGCGCGGAGGTGGGCGTGGACGATTTGCCGGATTATCTGCGCGCGCACGACCGCGATGCCGCCAGCTTCGCCATCCGCCCGGGCATGACGCTCGCGGAGGTGGAGAAACTCCTGATCCGGCAGACGCTCACGAAGGAGACCTCGAACCGGGAGGCGGCGGCGCGAATGCTGGGCATCAGCCGGCGCGCGCTCCAGTACAAGCTGAAGCAGTACGGGCTGCTGGATAAGCCCAAGCCGGACGGCCGGGAGTAGGGGGCGGCGGCGCCCGCGCCTGGACCGGCCCCTTACCGGGCCGGGCGGATTGAAAGGGGCGAAGGCTCGGCGGCAGCGGCGGCAGCACTCAGGGCCTGCCGTCCCGTTTGGGTTTCGCGGCCGCCGGTCCGGACTCGAAGATCGGCATCGCGGTCGAATCGAGGTACTCCTCAAACTTGGGATTGCCGATCTTGATGTCCGGCTTGAAGCGGTCCGCCGCATTCACCCACATGGGAACGGCGGTGCTGCGACCGATATACGGAGCCGCTATGCTCACCATCGTGGGCAGGGTGTCGGCGAGAACCAGCCCGCACGCCGGACAGCTGATCTTGGTTCGCCAGAGCAGTTTGAGGTGCTTGGGCTGGGCCACCGGGAATTCGTAGCCGGCCAGCGCGACCACGTAGAGGTCGTCACCGGCCACTGACGCAATCGCCTCTGCATTGGGGTTGAAGCGCGTCAGGCCCGGAAGCAGCGCGAAGTCGTACGAGGGATCGGGGTGTTCCGGCGCCAGTCCGATCTTGTCACCGCCCAGGAACCGCACCGTCGCGGTGCGGTTGAGCTGCACCGACGGGAGGTTCGGATCCCATGGGGACGGCACCCTGACCGGGTACAGCGTTCCCCAGGCGAAAAGGATGCATTGGGTCGCCGGATGCCCATCGTCCGCCGGCAGGTAACCCTGGCTGGCCAACACCCGCGCGATGATCCGGACCATGTCGTGCGGCGCCGGGAGTTTGTCGCCAGCGATGGAATCGCCGAAATCGTGGTAGCCGGCGTTCACGGCGACGTAGTAGACGGGTTGCTCCGGGTTGGGGGGGCGCAGCAGCGCGCCCGCGGGTGTCAGGTCGGTCGCCGCGATCACCTGAACGTCATGATGGAATCCCAGCCAATTTAGGAAGCCGCCGGCGGGGGCGGGCAAGGATCCGATCAGCACCGCCCCGGCAGCCAGCGCGGTCCGCCCCGCCAAGCGGCGGGCCCGCCGATTGGTCGCCCGTGGCTCGTCGCCGTTGGCACGCCTTTGGGCCATGAAGCAGATAGTCTTAGTCAAAGGGCGATGATGCGCAATCGTGCCTCCGCGGCCGACGAGCGCCCATTTCGGAAGACGCCGGATTCTCGGCGAATACCCTGCGAGACCGGAATTGAGAATTCCGGCCAACTCTGACTGTCTTGGGCATGCACCGAATTCTGCTGCTCGCCATTTGGCTGCTCGTTGTCGCCGGCTGCCAGACCGCCCCCCAGGCGATCACGGCGGCCCAGGCGCCGGTACCGGTCGCACCGCCAATCAGCGGTGACCCATTCTGGCCGGCGGATGGCCACTTCCCGGGGAAAGGGCGCACGTCTTCCTGGCCGGGCTTCCGGTCCCACAACCTCGAACGTCGGTCCCTCTTTGCCCGGCGGCAGGCGGAGGATCGGAATGCCATCGTGTTTGTGGGCGATTCCATCACCGACGGCTGGAACACGCTGCAGGGGGATTTTGCCGGACTGCACTGCAAGGTCGCCAACCGCGGCATCGGCGGTGACACGACGCCCAACCTGCTGTACCGCCTCGAGGACGATATCCTGTCCCTGCGCCCGCGCGCGCTGGTGATTTTGATCGGCACGAACGATCTCGGGGAGCACACGCCGCCGGCGGACATCGTGGACAACTTGCGCGAGGCGCTCGCGCGGATCCGCGCCGCCTGTCCGAAGATTCCAATTGCCTGGTGCCTGGTGATGCCCCGCCAGGGGGATGACACCTATCCGCAGCGCATCGCCGAGCTCAATGCGCTGATCCGGCGGCTCGCGGCGTCCGATCCGCTTGTCACCATTTGCGACACCTTTGCGCCGCTGGCGCTGCCGGAGGGGACTTCGAAGGCGGAGGATTTCAAGCCGGATCATCTCCATCTTAATGCCGCCGGCTACGCCGTGTGGCGGAGCGTCTTGTATCCGATCGTTGCGGGCTGGAATCTCGCAGACCGATAGCGGAGGAGGATCGCTGGCGCGGCCACGGGGCCCCTCAGACCTCCACAACCTCACCCAGCGCCGGCAGCATCGGCGTCAGACCGTGGGTCTCGGCAAGGCGCCGGGCCAGTGCGGTGCGGGGGCCGTCTTCACCGTGAGTCAGGAGAACCCGCGGCCGCGACACGGCCAGGGGGGCGAACCAAGCCGCCAGATCCGTCTGGCCCGCGTGCGCGCTGAAACCGCCCAAGGTGTGGATCTGCGCTTTGACCGCGATCGGCTCGCCGAAGATGGTGACCCGCTTCGCGCCGTCGACCAGCAGGCGGCCGAGCGTGCCGTTGCCCTGGAAACCGGCGATGATGACGTGCGCCGCCGGGTCCCACAGGTTGTGTCGCAGGTGGTGGAGAATCCGACCGGCGTTGCACATGCCGGCTCCGGCCATGATCAGGCACGGGCCGGGACAGCCGTTGATCTGCCGCGATTCCTCCGGAGTCGCCGTCATCTTCATGGTCGCCAGATCCGCGGCGAGCGGCTTCGCCTTGAGAAACGCGACCATCTCGTCGTCGAAGAGCTCGGGATGGCGGGCGTAGATGTGCGATGCTTCGATGGCCATCGGGCTGTCGAGAAACACGGGGAACGGCTCAACGTGCTTTTCCCGGAAGATCCACGCCAGCAACGCCGTCAGCAGCTGGGCGCGGCCGACGGCAAAGGTCGGCACCAGCACCTTGCTCTTCTGCGCCACCGCCTGCCGCAGAACGGCAATAAACTCCTCGACCGTTTCGGCGAACGGCCGGTGATCCCGGTCGCCGTAGGTGGACTCGAGAAAGACCGTGTCGGCCTGCGCCAAGGGCTCCGCGTCGCGCAGAATCGGCGCGCCTTTGGGGCCCAGGTCGCCGGAGAACACGACGGTGCGCCGTGCGCCGGCGTCTCCCGCTTCCACCTGGAGGCTGGCCGAGCCGAGCATGTGCCCGGCCTCGACGAACCGCACCGACAAGCCCGGCGCCACCACGACGGGTTCGTGGTAGGGCACGGGGCGGAGTTGCTGGAGAATGCGCTCGGCTTCCGCCAGGGAGTAAAGCGGCGCGACCGGCGCCTCGCCGGCGCGCTGTTGGCCCCGGTTCAGGCGTTCGGCGTCCTGCGCCTGGAGCTTCGCCGCGTCGCGCAGGATCAGGCCGGTCATGTCGATCGTGGCCGGCGTGGCGAACACGGCCCCGCGGAAGCCCGTCCGCACCAAAAGCGGCAGACGGCCGGTGTGATCGAGGTGCGCGTGCGTGAGGACAACGGCAGCGAGCGGAGCCGCGCCGCCATCGACGGGGGGTCGGTTGAGGGTTTCCACGCCGTGGTGCCCCTGAAACAGGCCGCAGTCGAAGAGCACCCGGGATCCGCGGAACTCGACGAGGTAGGCCGAGCCGGTGACTTCGCCGCCGGCCGCGCCAAGAATCGTGATCTTCATGTCTGGTTGACCGGGAAATAGTGGGCAGCGGGCGTCCGGTCGCAAGGGCCGAACCTCCTTGGGCCGCGGCGGCCGTGGTGACGGGCCGGTTCTCCCAGCACGCCTTTTGCCACCTCCGTTTCATTTCCTCTACGGCGCGCGCACCGCGCGCGCCTCGATCCGCCCCGCGGGCTTGCACTTTCTTCCACGCGGAGGTGCATATTTTGCCCGGACACGGGTGGAACCCCGAAATCGTTCACCCGCACGGTCTGAGGGTTGAATGGCCCAAGCGGCTTTGCTCCAAATCATTAAACCGGCCGGGAGGCAATCGGCACGTGCGATGCAGGACCGGCGCGCAGGCCGGGGTCACAATGACTCCGGCGGCATCAATCTGAAAACCCAGTCAAGTCATGGAAAATCCTGTTGTTACACCCGCCACGCCTGCCCCGTCTGCCGCTCCGTCTGCGTCTGCTCCGGCGCCGGCCCCCGCTCCTGCAGCCGCCCAAGCGGCCGCGCCCGCGCCCGCTGCTGCCCCGGCCCCAGCGCCGGTCGGCAAGGGCAAGCGGAGCCGGAAGAAGCTTTGAGTCGCGGATTGCCCGGGCGGCCCGCGCAGGGCCCGCCCTTTTTTGAAGAAGCGATCCGGGCGGATCGTCGTTGCCGAAGCGAATCGCCGAGGCGATGGTGATCGCCCGGATTTTTTTGGCGGAGGGCGGGCGTAGAGAGCCGAATTCAGCGGGCTCACCGCCGGATCCGGATGACGATCCGGCGGCGAGCTCCGGTCCTGCCGGGGACCCGCCTGCGCCGGAGTGCACAACGAAACGGCGGAACGCGCAAAGAGTGCACAGATTCGAACTGCCCGCCGCTCGCGAGCGTAACGCGGCCTTGGCCTGACCAAGCCAATTACAGGGAGATCAATGGCTTAAGCCCTCCCTGGCCATGGCGGCACGATCCCTGCATTAATCGGAGGCATGCAAGCCATCGTGGAGAGTCTGTACGCCCAGCAACAGATGCTTCTGCAGCTGAAGCCGGTTACCAAGGAGCAGATGGTGCGGATCGAGAAGCTTCGCGAGAATATCCCGGCATCGGTTCTCGGCCATTTCGACCGCCTGATTGCCCAGGGTCGCCGGGGAGTCGCCCTGGTGCGTCGCGGGGTTTGCGGCGAATGCCACCTGCGCGTATCTTCGGGGACCGTTGCCAGCCTTGTTCAGCCGAAGGACGTTTACCTGTGCGACAATTGCGGCCGATACCTGTTGTTGGCACCCGATGAGCCTGTCGCGCCCGCCAAGCCGCCGCTTCCGGTGGCGGTCGCCGTCCGCAAGCCGCGGTCGCGGTCAGCGGCGGTCGCGGTCTAGGACGCGATTGAAGTCGCGGCCTCCCCCCATGACTCTGGCGGATTTCACCAGACCGGGCCTGATCATCGAGCACTTGGACAGCCGGGATGCCGGCAGCGCAATTCATGAGCTCAGCATGGCGTTGCATCGAGGGGGCTGCATCCCGGACTGGCTCCCCTTCTACCACGAGGCGCTCAATCGCGAATTCCTCCTGAGCACCGACACCGAGGCGGGGATGGCGTGCCCGCACGCGCGCCTGCCGGGGCTGCGGGAGTTGGCGTTCGCGTTTGGGCGCAGCGACCGGCCATTTTCCTGGGGACCGGGTGTCGCCCATCCGGTCCGGATGGTGTTTTTGCTGGCGGTGCCGCCCGCCAACCCGGAGCACTACCTCGCGCTGGTCGCCGCGCTCGCGCGCCTCGCGGGTGACGACTCACTCCTGGAAACGATTCGCCGCGCGCCCGACGGCGCCGGCCTGATGGCGGCGTTTAGCCGGGTCGCATTGCGGGGCAGCCCGCAGCCCGCGGCATCACTACAAGCCGGGTTCCGTTGAGCACAAGAGGCCGCTTGCATACCACCATGGCTGCCTCTTTGTTCGGACCGGGACTGCTCGACCCGCGCCGGTCCAGCGCCTGCGAAGACCGCCCGGCTGAAAGAGGGCGCGGTGCTGCCCGCGCGAGGTCCCGCTCGTGAGCTGAACCCGCCCATGGACAACCTTTCCATCGTTCTGCTGGCGCTGGCCCTGCTGGGGTACGTGGCCGGGGCGCTCCTCGGATTGCTGGGCCTGCGCGCCGAACGGCTGGCCAACTACGGCGCATTCGGATGCGCCACGCTCGGCGCCCTGTGCGGCCTGATCGCGGGCGTGACCGGCCTGGCAGCGGGCGGAGCCGGCCTGCCGCATCAGGTGCAACTGCTGCCGGCATTCAACCCCTTCGCGCAATTCTCCATTCGGCCTGATCCGCTGGGGCTGTTCTTCACCCTGATCGTCTCGCTGATCGGGCTGGCCGTTTCTGTCTACTCGTTCGGTTATGTCCCGAGTTTCTACGGACGCCGGAGCGTCGGCGGGTTTGGCGCGGCCTTCAACGTCGCGCTGCTGACCACCACGCTCGTGTTTCTGGCGGACAACGTGTTCTTCTTCCTGGTCGCCTGGGAGATCATGGCGCTGGCGTTTTACCTGCTCGTCAGCTTCGAGCATGAAAAGGAGGAGGTGCGCGGCGCCGGCGTGCTCTACTTCGTGATGTCGCACCTCGGCACGGGCTGCCTGATCCTGGGTTTCTTCCTCCTGTACCGCGCGTCCGGCGCCGGCGGCTTCGACGGCTTCCATGCCATCGGCGCCCGGATGGCCACCGGCCCGCGCCACGCGGCGTTCCTGCTGTTCCTCGCCGGGTTCGGCCTCAAGGCGGGGGTCATCCCGCTGCACATCTGGCTGCCCGCGGCGCATCCGGCCGCGCCCAGCAACGTCTCCGCGCTCATGTCGGGCGTGCTGATCAAGACCAGCATCTACGGCATCGCGCGCGTGGGTTTTGATTTCCTGGGCGCACCGCCGAACTGGTGGGGCGTGACCGTGCTGGTCGTCGGCACCGTCTCCGCCGTGCTGGGCGTGCTCTACGCCCTGATGGAGCACGATCTCAAGCGCCTGCTCGCCTATCACAGCATTGAGAACATCGGCATCATCCTGATGGGGCTGGGTGCGGCGTTGATGTTTGCGCACACCGGCCATCCCGTGCTGGCGTCGCTGGCGCTGGTCGCGGGCCTGTACCACACCCTCAACCACGCGGTGTTCAAGGCGCTGCTTTTCCTCGGCGCGGGGGCGGTCGTGCACGCCACCCACACGCGCAACCTGGAGGACCTGGGCGGGCTGGTGAAACGCATGCCGGCCACCGCGTTCTTCTTTTTCACCGGCGCGGTCGCCATCTCGGCTCTGCCGCCGCTGAACGGCTTCGTCAGCGAATGGCTCACCTACCAGTCGCTGCTGCAGGGCTTCGGCACGACGCCGAGCCTGATCCGGCTGGCCTTCCCGCTCAGCGGGGCGATGCTGGCCCTGACCGGTGCGCTGGCGGCGGCGTGTTTTGTCAAGGCGTTCGGCATCACGTTTCTCGGCCAGCCGCGGGGCGCGGCCGCCGCCGGCGCCCGCGAGGCCGCCCCGCCTATGCTCGTCGCTCAGGGACTGCTGGCCGCGGCGTGCGTGGTGCTCGGCCTGTTTCCGCCGCTGCTGCTGCGGCTGCTGGATCCGGTGACGCAGCAGCTGGCGGGCGTGCCGTTGAGCCCGCGGCTCAGCCTGGCCGGCGGCCTGGTGCTGTCCGGCGCCGCGCCCGCCGGGGGCACGGTCTCGACGCTCGGCCTGGTGCTGATGGCGGGGTGCCTCCTGCCGGTGCCGCTCGGGCTCTGGCTCGTCTTCGGGCGCGGGGCGACGGTGCGCCGCGGCCCGACGTGGGATTGCGGCTTGCCGGGCCTGACGCCGCGCATGGCCTACACCGCCACGGGCTTCTCCAAGCCGATCCGGATGGTCTTCAAGGCGCTTTTCCAGCCGCGCCGCGAAGTGCAGCGTGAATACGACTTCTCGCCTTATTTTGCCAAGAACCTCCGCTTTGAGAGCCACGTCGAGGAGGTGTTCCAGACGCGGATCTACCGGCCGCTGCACTGGCTGGTCTGGCGGGTCTCGCGGCAGATGCGCGCCGTGCAGGCCGGCAGCCTTCAAGCTTATCTCATCTATATCTTCGCGACCCTGCTCGTGCTGCTGGTGATCGCCCTATGAATCTCGCCGCCCCAGCCATCGCCCTGCAAACGGCGGCGCTCCTGCTGCTCGCGCCGCTGGTCAGCGGGTTTGTCCGCACGGCCAAGGCCCGGCTCCAGAATCGCCGCGGGCCGCCGGTCTGGCAGCCGTATCTCGACCTCGGCAAGTTCCTGCGCAAGGACATGGTCATCTCCGAGCACGCCTCCTGGGTGTTCTCGGTCGCGCCGTACGTCGTCTTCGTCACCGCCGTCCTGGCCGGGCTCCTGGTTCCGATGGTGACGGTGCAGGCGCCGCTCAGCCTGTTTGGCGGTGCGCTGGCGCTGGTGGGCCTGCTCGCGCTGGGACGCTTCTTTCTCGCGTTGGGCGGGCTCGATCCCGCCAGCGCCTTCGGCGGCATGGGCAGCAGCCGCGAGATGACCATCGCCGCGGTCGCCGAGCCGGCGCTCATGCTGGCCATCTTCACGGTGGCCATCGCGGCCGGCTCGACCGACCTCAGCCGCATCGCGGCGGCCTCCCTGGGGCCGACGTGGAGCTGGCTCAACCCGCGGCAGGTGCTGGCTTTCGCCGCCCTCTTCATCGTGCTGCTGGCCGAGACCGGGCGCATCCCGGTGGACAATCCGGCGACGCACCTCGAGCTGACCATGATCCATGAGGCCATGCTGCTGGAGTACTCGGGCCGGCACCTGGCGTTCATGGAGTGGGGCGCGTCGCTCAAGCAACTCGTGTTGATGACGCTGCTCGTGAACGTGTTCTTCCCCTATGGTCTGGCGCCGGCCGCGACCCCCGGGGCGCTCGCCTTCGGGCTCGCCGCCTACCTGGCCAAGGTGCTGGTCGTCGCCGGCATCGTCGTGGTGGTTGAGACCACCAACGCCAAGCTGCGCCTCTTCCGCGTGCCCGACCTGCTCAGCGCCGCCTTCGTCCTGGCCGCGCTGGCGCTGTTTTCCACGTTTCTCTTCCAACAGGCGTCCTGATGAACCCGGTGATTTCATCCGACATCGCGGCGCAGCTCATCGCCCTGCTCGCCGTCTTGATGCTGGTGGTGCAGCTGCTGCTGGTGGTGCAGCGCATGCTGCTGACGAGCATCCGGCTGTTCGCCGTGCAGTCGCTGTTTCTGGCGGGAATCGGGGGCGTCGTGGCCTCCTTTCACGGCGCCGTCCACGTCTACGTCGTCGTCGCGCTGACGCTGGCGGGCAAGGTGCTGTTCCTGCCGTGGCTGCTGGATCGGCAGGTGCGGCGCATGCGCATCGTCCAGGAGATCGAGCCGCTGGTGAATTTCCCCACCTCCATGCTCCTCTGCGGCGGCCTGACCGTGCTCGGCTACGTCGTGGCGCGTCCCTTCACCGCCCTCGAGCGGCTGGGCAACAACACCCTGGCGGTCGCCCTCACGCTCGTGCTGACCGGCTTCTTTCTCATGATCAACCGCCGCAAGGCGATCACCCAGGTGCTGGCCCTGCTCACCGTCGAGAACGGGGTGATGCTGGCGGCGGTCGCGCTCACCACCTACGGCATGCCGCTCGTGGTCGAGCTGTGCATCTTCTTCGACGTGCTCGTGGGCGTGATCATCCTGGGCCTCCTCGTCTATCGCATCCGTGAGACGTTTGCGTCGATGGATGTCAGCAAGCTCAGCCAGCTGAAGGGATGACCTCGATGCACCTGCTCACGCTTCTCCTGGCCGTGCCGGCCGCCGCCGGACTCGCCTGCCTGCCGCTCCGTTCGCGGCGGGCGATGGCGGGGCTGAATGTGCTCGCCTTCGGCGTCACGCTCGCCCTCGGCCTCGGCCTGCTGCGGCGGGTGCTGGCGGGCGGCCCCGTCACGGAAGGGGGCGGGTTTCTCCGCGCCGACGCCCTGAGCGCCTGGATGGTTCTGCTGATTGCGATCGTCTCGCTGGCGACCGCGCTGGACGCCGGCCGTTACTTCCAGCGCGATCTGGCGGCGGGCGTAATCACCCCCGGCCGCCTGCGGGAGTTCTTCGTCCTCACGCCGCTTTTTGCCGCCGGCATGTTTCTGGTCGTGCTCGCCGACAGCCTGGGCGTGATGTGGGCGGCCGTGGAGGCGACCGCGCTGTCCTCCGTCCTGCTGGTGGCGCTCTACAACCGCCGGACCTCGCTCGAGGGGGCGTGGAAGTACGTCATGCTCGGCGGCCTGGGCTTGGCGCTGGCGCTGCTGGGCACGGTGTTCATCTACGCCGCCGCGTGCAAAAACAATCCCCTGCCGTTCCCGAGCTTCAACTGGTCGCACCTCATGACCGTGGCGCCGCAGCTCGATCCGCGGCTGGTCCGGCTGGCGTTCGTGTTTGCGCTGGTGGGATACGGCACCAAGGCCGGCCTGGCGCCCATGCACACCTGGCTGCCCGACGCGCACAGCGAGGCGCCGTCGCCCACCAGCGCGATGCTGTCCGGCGTGTCGCTGAAGATCGCGCTCTACGCCCTCCTGCGTTTCCACATTCTCAGCAGCGCGTGCCTCGGCGCGGGCTTCAGCCGCCAGCTGGTGCTCGCGCTCGGGCTGCTCTCCCTCTTCCTGGCCGCGCCCTTCATTCTGGTGCAGGACAATCTCAAGCGAATGCTCGCCTATTCGAGCCTTGAGCACATCGGCGTCATCTGCGTCGGCATCGGGCTGGGCACGCCGCTCACGATCTTCGGCGCGCTGCTGCACATGGGCTATCACGCCCTGACCAAGCCGGTGCTGTTCTTCGCGGCGGGCAACCTCCACCAGTCCTACCACACCCTCGAATTCCGCGGCATCGGCCACGGCGTGATGGTGACGCTGCCGGTGACCGCGCTCGGCCTGGGCCTGGGGGCGGTGGCCGCGGCCGGGCTGCCGCCGTTCGGGCTGTTCTTCAGCGAGCTGACGGTGATCGGCGGGGGCATCGCGGCGGGGCAGATCGCGGTGAGTGTGCTGCTGCTGGCGGCGCTGATCGCCTGCTTCGGCGGCCTCCTCCTGCAGCTGACGCGGATCCTGCCCGGCCAGCCGAAGGTGGCGCGCGCCCACGACGGCCGCGCCTGGGATGGCGTCCCTGCGATGGGTCTGCTGCTGGGCGGGCTGCTGCTGTTCAGCGTGTGGCTGCCGCCGCCGGTGCTGGCGGTCCTGCACCAGGCCGCGGACATCATCGGAGGTCGGCCGTGAACACGCTCCCCGAACTGGCGCCGGTCGTGGCCGACCTGCAGGAGAGCTTTCCCGGCCGTTTCGCCGCGGTGGACGCGCCGCGGGCCAACGAAATCTACTTCCACGGGCCGATGGAGGTCGTCGCGGGTTTCTGCGCGCAGCTGTACCGGAAGTGGCAGGCGCGGCTGGCGCTCCTGCTGGGGGACGACGCCCGCGAGAGCGACGGCGCGTTCCACCTGTACTATGTCTTCGCCCTCGACGCGGCGCACGGGTTCGTGATCCTGCGCGTGCCGGTGCCGCCGGAGAAGCCGGAGTTCGCGTCGCTGACCGACGCCGTCCACGCCGTCAACTGGCAGGAGCGGGAGATCCAGGATCTGTTCGGCCTCAAGCTGCTCGGCCATCCGAATCCGCGCCGTTGCGCGCTTCACGACGACTGGCCCGAGGTGCATCCGCTCCGCAAGGACTTCGATCTGCACACCGTGCTGCCGCCCTTCGAGGGCGCCCGGCACAAGTTCCGCGAAGTGGAGGGGGAGGGGGTCTTCCAGGTGCCGGTGGGGCCGGTCCACGCCGGCATCATTGAGCCGGGTCATTTTCTTTTCAGCGTGGCGGGCGAGCCGGTGCTCTACCTCCAGCTGCGCCTGTTCTACACGCACAAGGGCACCGAGAAGCTCTTCGAGCACCTGCCCGTTGCGCACGGCGTGCGGCTGGCGGAGAGCATCTCGGGCGACTCGGGCTTCGCGCACGCCACGGCCTTCTGCCACGCAGTCGAGCGGGCGGCAGGGGTGACCGTGCCGCCGCGGGCCCGCGCCCTGCGCACCGTCTGCCTCGAGCTGGAGCGGCTCTACAATCACTTGGGGGACATCGGCGCCATCTGCACCGATGTGGCGTTTGTCACCGCCAACATGCACGCGATGCGGCTGAAGGAGCAGGTGCTGCGCGCCAACGAGCAGATCACCGGCAACCGCCTGCTGCGCGGCATGGCGTGCCTCGGCGGCGTGCGGTCCGATCTCGACGCCGAGGGGCAGGGCGCGCTGGCCCGGCTGCTCGCCTGGCTGCAGCGCGAGTTCGCGGCGCTCGTCGAGCTCATCCGGGAATCGTCGGGCACGCGCGACCGACTCGAGACCGCCGGCGTCCTCCCGCCGGGCGTGGCGCGCGACCTGGGCGTCGTCGGCCTCGCGGGCCGCGCCTCCGGCGTCGACCGCGATCTGCGCCGCGATTTTCCCCATGCGTTCTATGATCAGGTGAAGTTCACCGTGCCCGTTTTTGACGCGGGCGACGTTCAGCACCGGCTCGTGGTCCGGCGGGAGGAGGTCGGCCAGTCGCTGGCGATCCTCCGGCAGGTGCTGGCGCAGCTGCCGGCCGGCCCGTGGCGGACGGAGGTCGGCGAAGTGCCGTCCGGCCGGGTCGCGCTGGGCTATGCCGAGGGTTGGCGCGGCGAGATCTTCCACTGGATCCGCACGGCTCCCGGCAACCGGCTCGCCCGCTGCAAGGTCAAGGATCCGTCGCTCCAGAACTGGCCGGCGCTGACCGAGGCGATTCCCGGCAACATCATCCCGGATTTCCCGGTGGTGAACAAGAGCTTCAACCTCTCGTACTCCGGTACGGACCGCTGAACCATGCTCAACGTGCTTCGCGAAAGTCTGCGGGTGGGAGTGGTCACCGAACCCTTCCCGGCGAACCCGCCCGCGGCTGCCCCGCGGGCGCGCGGCCGTCCGGAGATTGACTGGGCCGCCTGGCGGGATGCGCGCCCCGCCGCCGCGATCTGTCCGACCGGCGCCATCGCCGTGGCCGACGCCGGCGGCGTACGCCACGCCCGGCTCGACCTGGCTCAATGCATTTTCTGCGGGCTCTGCGCCGAGGTCGATCCGGCGATCCGGATGACCAACGTCGGCGCCTGCGCGGCGGAAATCCGCGCGGATCTCGTCACCCGCGCCGATTACCGGCTCCGCGCCGACGGCACCCAGGAAGCGCTGATCGCCGCGCCCGCCCGCGAGGTGTCGGAGGTCGCGCCCGCGGCCGTCGAGACACTCGGGGCGCAGATCCAGGCGCGGGCGGCCCAGGTGTTGGGCCGCTCGCTGCACATCCGCGAGGTGGACGCCGGTTCCTGCAACGGCTGCGAAGTCGAGATCGGGGGCCTCAACAGCCCCGTCTATGACCTCGAACGCTTCGGCCTTCATTTCGTCGCGTCACCCCGCCATGCCGACATGCTCCTCGTCACCGGTCCGGTGACCCGCAACATGGAGCTCGCGCTGCGCAAGACCTACGACGCCATGCCGGCGCCGCGGCTGGTCGCGGCGGTGGGGGCGTGCGGCTGCAGCGGCGGCATCTTCGGGGTGAATTACGCGACGCGCGGCGCGGTGGACGCGGTGCTCCCGGTGGACGTGTACATCCCGGGTTGCCCGCCCAGCCCGCACGCGCTCCTGCACGGCATCCTGCTTGCCCTCGGGCGGCTCCCGCGCGGGTGATCGCTCGCGGGATCGGTGCCGCCCCGGTCATCCGCCTCCGCGCTGATGGCACATCTGGTCCGCCGCCAGCACGAGGAACAGATAGTCCGTCGTGCCCTCGCCGAGCACGTACTCGGTTTGCTGCCAGAGGAACGGCCACGTCAGGAGTTCGGGAAAATCCGGCCGGATCAAAGCCGTGCCGGAGGCGATGCCGCCGGGCAGGTAGGTCCAGTCCGCCCGGTTGAAACCGTAGGCCACCGTGAGCGAATTCGCGCCCACCCCGGACACAAAGGAGGCGGTGTTGGCGCCGGGATGGCAGCCGAGCATGAAGTTCAGCGCGTTCAGCGCGTAATCGGCCGGAAAGACGTCGGGCAGGGCGATGTGGAGGAAATACTGCTGCATTCCCCAGTGCTGGATCTCCCAGCCGTAGCCCCAGATCTCGGGCTCGTAGGGAACGCCGTAGGGGGTCCCGCGCGCCAGCCGCTCGATCTCCGCGCGATACGCCGTCAGGGCGGCGCGGATTTTCCGCTGGTAAGCCTCGTCGTGCACCAGCGCCAGCGATCGCGCCGCCAGCCAGCCCGTGTCCGCCAAATTGGCGCAGAGGAGATCCACACTGCTCACCAGAGCTTCCGCGTACTTGGGGTCGCCGGTTGTCGCCAGCAGTTCGACGGCCGCATCAACGCGCGTGAGCGGCTGCTTCGCCCGCGGGGCGCTCCAGAGCTGCTCCGCGACGCGGAGGCAGTCTTGCGCCAAGTCGTCGTCGAAGCCCCGGAGTGCGCGGGCGGCGGCTGCGAGCCCCGCCGCCACCTGCAATTCCCGGCGGGGATTGTCCTCGGTGAACACCCAGCGGTCGTCGGCGGAGCCCGGCAGGCCGACCGCCGGAACCGCGGCCCCAACGTACCCCGGCTGAAAAACGGTGTTGTCGGTCAGATTGACGGGATCGCCGAGCATCACGTACTGCCGGAGCGTGGGCTCGATGATGCCGCGGTAGAGTCGGCCAAGGGAGTGGTAGCCGCCCACGATCGAGAGGGCGCCATGCTCGATCTGCTGCAGGATGTCAGGCTTTCCATCCGGCCGGTGCAATTCCACGACCCGGTTCCGCTGGTCGATGGTAGTCTCGTCGTAGTCGACGTGAAACGTCTCGTAAGCCACCGCGAGGCCGCGGATGGTCTCGGACTGCGATTCCACGCGCAGGTCATAATCGCCGGCGTCATGCCATCCGCCGCGGTCCAGGCCCGGCACATGATCGCCGGGCTGGAATGAGGTGAGCGTGGCGGAACCTTGATGGTACCCGTCGAAATGCACGTGGTTCACCGGCGCCATGCGCGCATCGTCGAGATGGCACGCGCCGTGCCAGACCTGGTAGCGGTCGTTCACCCGCATATGGCACATCTGGATCGGCAGGAAGTACTCCAGCGTGGGCTGCCAGACGTGCCGTTGGTACACGGCGGGGTCGATCTGGAACGGGGAGGTGCGGCTGCCGCCGTACTCGGCCACATACATGCCCGGCGCGGTCACCGCCGTGAAGTCGAACAGAAAATAGCGACTGCGCAGGTAGCGGCCCCAATCCGCCGGCGGCGATTCGAGGGCCTTCTCCCAGCCGCCGCCCGCGGAAATCCGCCAGAGCGTCGCCGGCGGCCGGCGCGGGTCGCGCGGATCGGTCTCGATCACCGCGACCTTCCGCTGCCCGGGGTGATAGCCCACCTGGGAGACCTGCACCACGGGCGGCGACTGCCAGCCGGGGATGGCGTGCGGCGTGACCAGCCATTCGATGGCGTGTCGGGTCGCGCCGCGCGGCACGAGCGCGCGCACGATGAACCAGCCGTTGGTATGACGCGCCCGGCCGTCGAGCAATTGCAGGTCGCCCCCGCCCACGGCCGTGATGACCATGCGCTGCTCCTCCGCTTCGGGCGCGATCGCCAGCTCGCGCCCCGTCGCCAGCGGCGCGAGTTCGTATTCACGGTCCGCGTCGCAGTGGCCGGGGCCGTCGGCCTGCCGCGGAAAGATGCCGGCATGGCCGTCAAGGGAGTAGGTCTTGCCAAAGAGCGCGCCCGGAAACAGCTCGAGGTTGAAGCCCAGGCGGCCGACCCACGCTTCCGGGAGCGGCTGATCCAGATCGACGACGATCCTGAAGGACTGGCCGGCCGGCGCGATCCGGACGACGTAGCCGAGATGGAGATCGGGGTAGGTGATGGGATTGTCGCCGCCCGTGGCGCGCTCGGGGTCAGGATATTCCAGGCGCACGCTGATTTCCTGCGACGGGCGATCCACCACGCGGGGCCCGACCTTGGGCACGGGCTGCCATTGGCCCGGAGTGGCCTCCA
>DATIWI010000170.1:0-28966 GCA_035519475.1 Opitutaceae bacterium | reverse complement strand
CTGTCGAGCAGCGTCGTCAGGGAGTCGCCGCGGGCGCCCGCCGCCGTCGCCGCCAGCAACGAGACTGCGATCAGCCGGAGGGACTTCGATTGGGCGCGAAAACGGGGGCAGCACAAGGCGGGGGGCATCGACTGAAGCAGACCCCGTCTTATAATCGGCTTTCTCCGAATGGCAAATGGCGCGGCCACCCGGCCCCGCGTCCGGGCAATCGCGGCGAAAAAAAGGACCGCAGGCCGGTGCCTGCGGTCCGGAAGCTCCGCGGAGAACGCGCCGCGGGTCATCCCGCTTCGCCCGCGGTCTTGGCCTCCTCAATCGGGGGCAACTCGGCGCCGAAGGGCAGCGTGATGCGCAGGTTCTTGTACTTCGGCAGGCCGGTACCCGCGGGAATCAGATGTCCCATGATGACGTTTTCCTTGAAACCCTTGAGCAGGTCCACCTTGCCGAGCGTGGCGGCGTCGGTGAGCACCCGCGTGGTTTCCTGGAAGGAGGCGGCGGAGATGAAGCTCTCCGTCTCGAGCGAGGCCTTGGTGATGCCGAGCAGAATCGGTTCGGCCTCGGCGGGCTTGCCGCCCGCCTCCTCAAGCCGCTGGTTCTCGCGGAGAAACGCGCTCCGGTCCACCTGCTCGCCCCAGAACCACTCGCTGTCGCCCGGATCGGTGATGCGCACCTTCCGCAGCATCTGGCGGATGATGATCTCGACGTGCTTGTCGTTGATCGTCACGCCCTGCAGCCGGTAGACCTCCTGCACCTGCGAGATGAGGAAGTCATAGAGCGCGGCGGGCCCGAGAATCTCGAGGATCTCGTGCGGGTCGGCGGCGCCATCGGTGAGGTGCTGGCCCTTGTGGACCAGGTCGCCCGGCTGCACGATGATATGCTTGCCATGAGGGATGAGATGCTCCTCGTCCTGGCCCGTCTCCTCGTTCTTCACGATGAGCCGGCGCTTGCCCCGGATCGAGCCCTCGAAGTTCACCACGCCGTCGATGCGGGCCATCTCGGCCGCATCCTTCGGGCGGCGGGCCTCGAACAGCTCGGCCACCCGGGGCAGACCGCCGGTGATGTCCTTGGTCTTGGACGCCTGCCGCGGCGTCTTGGCCAGCAGGGCACCGGGGGAGATGATATCGCCCTCGTTGACCACAATCTGCGCGCCCACCGGAATCGAATAGGCGGCAATGGGCTTGCCGGCGCTGTCGCGCACCTCGATCTGCGGATTGAGATCCTCCTTGTGCTCGATGACCACCGTCGCAATGCGGCCGGTCGAGTCGTCGAGTTCCCGCTTCACCGTGACCCCGGGGATGGTGTCCTTGAAGGCGAGCGCGCCCCCCTTCTCGGACAGCACCGGGACATTGTAGGGATCCCACAGGGCGAGCACCTGGCCCTTGTCGATCTTCTGGCCGTCGGCGGCCGTGATGACTGACCCGATCACGATGTTGTAAGTCTCGAGCTCCTTGTCCTCCTCATCCATGATCTGGATCGTGCCCGTCTTGTTGAGCACGATGCTGGCGCCGTCGGCCGTCTGCACGAGGCGGAGGCCGCGGTAGCGCACAATGCCGGCGGAACGGACGCGGATTTCGGGCTGCTTGAAGCCGGAACTCGCGACCCCGCCGATGTGGAAGGTCCGCATGGTGAGCTGCGTGCCCGGTTCGCCGATGGATTGGGCGGCGATGATGCCCACGGAATCGCCGATCTTGGCGAGTCGGTTGGCCGCGGGATTGATGCCGTAGGATTTGGCGTCGATGCCGTACTGGCTGGTGGAGGTGAGCGGCGACATGACCTTGACCCGCTCGACGCCGGCGTCCTCGATTTTCCGGGCGCTTTCCTCGGTGATGAGTTCGCCCGACCGCACCAGCAACTCGGAGGGATCGAGCGGATTGGCGAGATCGTCACTCGCACACCGCCCAATGATGCGTTCGCGCAGCGACACGATCTCGTCGTCGCCCTCGTAAATGGCCTTCTTCCAAATGCCGTCGCGCGTGCCGCAGTCGTCCTCGGCAATGATGACGTCCATGGCGACGTCGCACAGCTTACGGGTGAGGTAGCCGGCGTCGGCGGTCTTGAGCGCGGTGTCGGCCAGGCCCTTGCGGGCGCCGTGCGTGGAGATGAAGTATTCGAGCACCGTGAGCCCCTCGCGGAAGGACGAGAGGATCGGCCGCTCGATGATCTCGCCCGAAGGCTTGGCCATCAGGCCGCGGGTGCCGCAGAGCTGGCGGACCTGCTGGCGGTTGCCCCGGGCGCCCGAGTCCATCATGATGTAGACGGGGTTGACCTCGTTCTTGCCCTCATTCGCCTCGAGCTTGGCGAAGACCTCCTTCGCGATGCGGTCGGTGGCGTTCGTCCAGATGTCGATGATCTTGTTGTAGCGCTCGCCGGAGGTGATGATGCCCTTGTTGAACTGGCTCTCGACCTCGGCGATCCGCTTGCGGGCATCGCCCACGATGTCCTTTTTCGCCTCCGGGATGATCATGTCGTCGATGCCGATGGAGATGCCGGCCCGGAAGGCGGTCTGGAAGCCGAGTTCCTTGAGCTTGTCGAGGGTCTCGACCGTCGCGACTTCGCCGGCCGACTTGTAGGTGTTGAGGATGAGGTCGCCCAGTTTGGCCTTCGCCACGGCGAAGTTCACGAAACCCACGCTGGCCGGCCAGATCTGGTTGAAGATCACCCGGCCCACGGTGGTGCGGATCACCCGGCGGTCCTTGTTGCCGTAGACGGTGTCGCGGCGGTAGTCGGGATTCGGAATCTCCACCCAGTCGTGCTTGCGCAGCACCCCGTCGGCCTCGGCGTAGAGGACCTCCTGCAGTCCGGACAGCAGCGGTACGCGCTGGTCCTTGGCGGGCTTCTTGCGCGGCTCGATGGTGAGGTAGTAGGCGCCGAGCACGATGTCCTGCGACGGCGTGAGGATGGGCTTCCCGCTGGAGGGCGAAAAGATGTTGAGCGTGGACATCATCAGGAGCTTGCACTCCATGATGGCCTCCAGGGAGAGCGGCACGTGCACCGCCATCTGGTCGCCGTCGAAGTCGGCGTTGTAGGCGGTGCAGACCAAGGGGTGGATCCGGATCGCCTCGCCCTCGATGAGCACGGGTTCGAACGCCTGGATCGAGAGGCGGTGCAGGGTGGGCGCGCGGTTGAGCAGCACCGGATGTCCCTTCGTGACCTCCTCGAGGATGTCCCACACCTCGGGGGATTTCTTTTCGATCATCTTGCGAGCGCCGCGCACGGTGTGCACGAAGCCGAGCTCCTTGAGGCGCCGGATGATGAACGGCTCGAACAGCACCAGCGCCATCTTCTTGGGCAGCCCGCACTGGTTGAGCTTGAGCTCGGGGCCGATGACGATCACGGAGCGGCCCGAATAATCGACGCGCTTGCCCAGCAGGTTCTGGCGGAAGCGGCCCTGCTTGCCCTTGAGCATGTCGCTGAGGCTCTTGAGCGGGCGGTTGCCGGCGCCGGTCACGGGGCGGCCGTGGCGCCCGTTGTCAAAGAGCGCGTCGACCGCCTCCTGCAGCATGCGCTTTTCGTTGTGGATGATGACGTCGGGCGTCTTGAGCTGCAGCAGGTTCTTGAGCCGATTGTTGCGGTTGATGACGCGGCGATAGAGATCGTTGAGGTCGGAGGTGGCAAAGCGGCCGCCCTCGAGCGGGACGAGCGGGCGCAGGTCCGGCGGGATGACCGGCAGCACCTCGAGCACCATCCATTCGGGCCGGGCCTTGGAGTGGATGAAGCCCTGGATCACCTTCAAGCGCTTGGAGAGCTTCTTCTTGATCTGCTTCGAGCGGGTGGCGCGCATCTGCTCCTGCAGCTCGGCGACCGTGGCCGCCAGATCCATGCCCTTGAGCACGTCGCGCACGGCCTCCGCGCCCATCTTGGCGGTGAAGGCGTCGTCGCCGTATTCATCGAGCGCCTGGCGGTACTCGTTGTCGGTGAGCAGCTGCTTCATCTCCAGCGGCGTCTTGCCGGGATCGACCACCATGAAATTCTCGTAGTAAATGACGCGCTCGAGGGAGCGGGCGGTCATGTCGAGCAGGAGGCCAAGGCGGCTCGGCATGCTCTTGAGGAACCAGATGTGGGCCACCGGCACCGCGAGTTCGATGTGCCCCATCCGCTCGCGGCGGACGCGGGCGATGGTGACCTCGACGCCGCAGCGATCGCAGACCACATCCTTGTACTTGATGCGTTTGTATTTCCCGCAGGCGCATTCGTAGTCGCGCACCGGGCCGAAGATCTTCTGGCAGAACAGGCCGCCCGGCTCGGGCTTGAAGGTGCGGTAGTTGATCGTCTCAGGATTCTTGACCTCGCCGCGCGACCACGACCGGATGCTGTCCGGCGCGGCCACGGTGATGGAAACGCAGTCGAACGGATTCTCGTCGATGCCCAAAACCGAGCGGGCTTCGTCGCGGGCGGCGGCTGCTTGTTCGGTGCTCATGAATTGTCTCCCGGGTTGTCGTTAAAGGGGGGCGGACGGCGTCACGATCCCGTCGCCGAGCTCAGGCTGAGCGCGTCGCGCTTCTGCAGGCGGATGTCGAGGCCGAGCGACTGGATTTCCTTGATCAGCACGTTGAACGACTCGGGCGTGCCGGCCGACAGCGTGTTGTCGCCCTTGACGAGCGATTCGTAGATCTTGGTGCGTCCGTTGACGTCGTCGGACTTGACGGTGAGGAGTTCCTGCAGGGTGTGGGCCGAGCCGTAGGCCTCAAGCGCCCACACCTCCATCTCGCCGAAACGCTGGCCGCCGTACTGGGCCTTGCCGCCCAGGGGCTGCTGCGTGACCAGCGAGTACGGGCCCACCGCGCGCGCATGGATCTTGTGCGACACGAGGTGATTGAGCTTCATCATGTAGATGTAGCCGACCACGACCTCCTGATCGAGTTTCTCGCCGGTGCGGCCGTCGTAGAGGACGCTCTTGCCCGAGGTGGGCAGACCGGCCTGTTTCAGGTAGTCGCGCACCTTCTTTTCGTTGATGCCGTCGAAGACGGGGGTCGCGACCTTGAGCCCGAGCTTCTTGCACGCCCACCCGAGGTGGGTCTCGAGCACCTGGCCGACGTTCATGCGCGAGGGCACTCCGAGCGGGTTGAGGCAAAACTCGATCGGCGTGCCGTCGGGCAGGAAGGGCATGTCCTCCGCCGGCACGATCTTCGCGACCACGCCCTTGTTGCCGTGCCGGCCCGCCATCTTGTCGCCCACCTCGAGCTTGTGCTTGGTGGCGACATAGACCTTGACCTGCTTGATGACGCCGGAGCCGGAGTCCTCGCCGGATTCGATCGAGGCGATCTTGCGCTCGCGGTCGCCCTCGAGCTCATCGAACTTCCCCTGATAGGAGCCGATGATCTCCATGATCTTGATCTTGACCGGCGAGGGATCGATCTCGACGTGCTTGGACACAGCGGCCAGCTTGCGCAGCAGGGTCTTGGTGATCTTGCGATTGGCCGGGATGATGATTTCCCCGGTCTGGCCGTTGATCACGTCCAGCGGAATTTTCTCGCCCAGCAGGATGTTGGAGAGCGCCTCGGTGAGGCCCTCGCGCAGCTTGTCCATCTGCGTCTTGTAATCCTCCTGGATCTGCTTGATCTGACGCCGGCGGTCGGAAGGCGACAAGCGGGTCTGCTCATCGATGCGGCTGCTGGACACCTTCACGTCCATGATGATGCCGGCCGAGCCGGAGGGCACGACCAGCGAGGTGTCTTTCACGTCTGCGGCCTTCTCGCCGAAGATGGCGCGCAACAGCTTCTCCTCGGGCGCCAGCTCGGTCTCGGACTTCGGGGTGATCTTGCCGACGAGAATGTCGCCCGGCTTCACCTCGGCACCGATGCGGATGACGCCGTTGTGGTCGAGGTTCTTGAGCGCCTCCTCGCCGACGTTCGGAATGTCGCGGGTGATTTCCTCAGGCCCGAGCTTCGTGTCGCGGGCGGTGACCTCGAATTCCTGGATGTGGATCGAGGTGAAGATGTCGTCCTTGAGGGCTTTCTCGGAGATGAGGATGGCGTCCTCGAAATTGTAGCCGTTCCACGGCATGAACGCGACCAGCACGTTGCGGCCGAGCGCCATTTCGCCGTGGTCGGTGGAGGGGCCGTCGGCGATGACGTCGCCCGCCTTGACCTTCTGCCCGCGCTTGACGATGGGCTTCTGGTTGAAGCAGGTGCCGGCATTCGAGCGCATGAACTTGCGCAGCTCGTAGACGTAGACGTCGTTCTTCGGGTCGCTCTTGGGGCTGCGGTCGAAGTTGCGCGGCAGCTCGCCATCCTTGGTGACGACAATGCGCCGCGCGTCGACGGAGGCGACGACGCCGTTCTCGGACGCGACGACGACGATCTTGGAATCGCGCGCAACGCGTTCCTCGAGGCCCGTGCCGACGAAGGGCGTCTCGTTCTGCAGCAGGGGCACGCCCTGACGCTGCATGTTCGAGCCCATGAGGGCGCGGTTGGCGTCGTCGTGCTCCAGAAACGGGATCATGCCCGCGGCGACCGAGATGATCTGCTTGGGCGAGACGTCCATGTATTCGACCTGCTTGGACTCGACCTCGAGAAACTCGCCGTCCCGGCGCACGGTGACCTTGCCCAGGAAGTGGCCCTTGTCGTCGAGCTCGGAGTTGGCCTGCGCGATGACCTTGCCCTCCTCCTGGTCTGCGGTGAGGTATTCGATCTTCTCGGTGGCGCGCCCGTCCTTGCAGAGGCGGTAGGGCGTCTCGATGAAGCCAAACTCGTTCACCCGGGAGAACACGGTGAGCGAGTTGATCAGGCCGATGTTGGGACCTTCCGGCGTCTCGATCGGACAGATGCGGCCGTAGTGGGAGGGATGGACGTCCCGGACCTCGAAGCCCGCGCGTTCGCGGTTGAGGCCACCCGGCCCGAGCGCGGAGAGCCGGCGCTTGTGGGTCACCTCGGCCAGCGGATTGATCTGGTCCATGAACTGCGACAGCTGGCTGCGCGCGAAAAAGTCGCGGATGACCGTCGTGAGCGCCTTCGGATTAATGAGCTTCTGCGGCGTGATGGAATCGACGCTCTGGTCGTAGAGGGTCATGCGCTCGCGCACCAGGCGTTCGGTGCGGGAGAGGCCCACGCGGCACTGGTTGGCCAGGAGTTCGCCGACCGTGCGGACGCGGCGGCTGCCGAGGTGATCGATGTCGTCGACCACGCCGTCGCCGCGCTTGAGCCGGACGAGGTACTTGGTCGCCACGATGATGTCCTCGGCGGTGAGGATGCGGTTGTCCAGGTCGGCCTTGAGGCCGAGCTTCTGATTGATCTTGTAGCGGCCCACCCGGCTGAGGTCGTACCGTTTCGGGTCAAAGAAGAGCCGTTTGAGCAGCGCCTTGGCGTTGGCGGTGGTGGGCGGTTCGCCGGGCCGGAGGCGCTTGTAGATTTCCTTCAGCGCCTCCTCCTCGTTGCGCGTCGGATCCTTCTTGAGCGCGCGAATGGTCGCCCCGTCATCCACCGCGGTGTCAATCACGCGGATCGAGCTGATGTCGTGCTTCTCGAAGGTGCGCACGATCTGCTTGGTGAGCGGTTCAAACGCCCGCGCCAGGACCACGCCCTTCTGGGCATCGATGGCGTCCTCGACGAGCACCAGCGTGCTCACGTTCTCCATCTCGAGGGCCTTGGCGACCTTCAGGTCCTTGATCTCGTAGAAGAGATTGAGGATGTCGAGATCGCTGGAATAGCCGACGGAGCGGAGCAGGGTGGTGATGAGAAACTTGCGGCGGCGGCGGCGGCGGTCGAGGTAGACGTAGAGCAGGTCGTTGTTGTCGAACTGCACCTCCAGCCAGGTGCCGCGGTCGGGAATGATGCGGAAGGCGAAGAGCTCCTTGCCGCTGGCGTGGAAATCCTTCTCAAAGCAGATGCCGGGCGAGCGATGGAGCTGGGAGACGACCACGCGCTCGGCGCCGTTGATGATGAAGGAGCCGCGCTCGGTCACCATGGGAATGTCGCCCATGTAGATCTCCTCGTCCTTGATGAAATCCTCCTCGCGCAGGCGGAGCTTCACGTACAGCGGCACGGCGTAGGTGATGCCTTCGCGGATGCACTCGATCTCGGAATGCTTCGGATCGCCGATGCTGTAGGAGACGTACTCGAGGACAAGGCGCCCGTCGTAAGATTCGATCGGGAACACCTCGCGGAAGACCGCCTCGAGCCCCTGGGGCTTCCGCTGCTTGTCGGGCACGCCCTTCTGCAGGAAGTCCAGATAGGAATTGATCTGAATCTCGATGAGATTCGGCGGCTGGATGACTTCTTTCAGTCTTCCGAAGTTGACGCGTTCGGTCTGGTTGCGGTCGGCCATGGATGCTCCCGGTTATACGACTGAGGACAAAGGGCGGACGCGGCGGCGCCTGGGCGTCACCGCGGCGGAAAGTAACGGAACGAGGCAGCGGCAGGGCCGGGGCCGCGGCAAAGCGCGGCCGGCCCTGTAATCCGTGAATGCTGTGCGGTGCGAATCGCCAAGCGGTGCTTACTTGAGTTCGACCTTGGCGCCGGCGGCTTCAAGCTTCTTCTTGATCTCCTCCGCCTCCTGCTTGGAAGCGCCTTCCTTGACGGCCTTGGGCGCGCCCTCGACGAGGTCCTTGGCCTCCTTGAGGCCGAGGCCGGTGATGGCGCGGACCTCCTTGATCGCGCTGATCTTGTTCGCGCCGGCCTCAACGAGGACGACGGTGAACTCGGTCTTCTCCTCGACCGGCGCGGCGGCGGCGGCGCCCGCGGCGGGGGCGGCGGCCACGGCGACGGGCGCGGCCGCGGAGACGCCCCATTTGGTTTCGAGGTCCTTCACGAGGCCGGCGATTTCGAGAACCGACTGGCCGGAAAGCCACTCGATGACTTGCTCTTTGGTGATGTTGCTCATGGTTGACTCCTGTCGCGGGCTAGCGACTTCGAACCGGAAGTGCGTTTAAGAGACGTATCCCCTAGCCTGCGGCGATGGATGTTGATTTCCCGTGATCGGCAGCGAGCGCCGCCAGTGTCTGGAAAGTGGTAGCGTTGGACGGTCATTTGTTCCCTTCGGCCGCGCGGACCTTCGCCTGCAGGACGTTCACGACGCCCTGCGGGACCGCGTGGAGCACCCGGACAAATCGGGTGGCGGGTTGGCTGAGCAGGCCGAGGAGCTGCGCCCGCAAGGTGTCGAGCGAGGGCAACGCCGCGAGTCTTTCAATGTCCTTCGCCGAGAGCAGCTGGCTGCTCAGCACGCCGGCCTTCACGACGATCTTTTGCTTCTCCCTGATGAAATCGCTGATGACCTTGGCGACGCCGGGCGAATTCCGCCCTCCCACGACGATGGCGGTCGGGCCGGTGAGCGCCTCGTCCAGCTTGGGCAGGTTCAGGGCCTGCGCCGCCACGCGCAGCGAACTGTTCTTGACGACGTGGAATTCGGCTTGGTGGGCGGCGAGGCGTTGCCGCAACTCCGCCACATCGGCCACCGTCATCTTGTCAAAGTTCGCCAAGATGAGGTAGTCGGATTTCTTCAGGTGGCTCGCCACCTCTTCAATCAGGTATTTCTTCTCAACTCTCATGGGAGGCGCTCCGGCTTAGTACTTGCTGTATTCGTTGCCCGCGATGCGGATGCTGGGGCTCTGGGTCGAGGAGAGCGCCATGGTGAGGATGTAGCGGCCCTTGAAGGAAGCGGGCTTGGCCTTGCCGACGGCTTCGAGCACGACGGCGGCATTTTCGAGAATCTGCGCGGGATGGAACGAGCGTTTGCCGATGCCCACGCCCACATTCGCGGCCTTGTCCATCTTGAACTCCACCCGGCCCGCCTTCACCGCCTTGATGCCGGCCGCAATGTCGTCGGTGACCGTCCCCGATTTGGGGTTGGGCATCAGCCCCTTGGGGCCCAGGACGCGCGCGATCGTGCGGACCGTCTTCATGGCCTCCGTCGTGGCGATGGCGACGTCGAAGTCGAGCCAACCCTCCTGGATCTTCTGCATCACGTCTTGCAGGCCGGCATGGTCGGCCCCGGCCTCGAGGGCCGCCTTCGGATTGTCCGTGAAAACGAGGACGCGGACCTTCTTGCCCGTGCCGTTGGGCAGCGGGGTGGTGCCGCGCACCATCTGCTCGCCCTGCGACGGATCCACTCCGAGGCGGAACGACAGCTCGACGGTCTCATCGAACTTGGCTTTCGGAAACCGGGCGAGGATCTCGACCGCCTCCTTCAGCGGATACTCCTTGGTGAGATCAGCGGCCTGCTGGGCGCTGCGATAGCGTTTGCTCTTTCTTTCCATCAGTGGCTCCTAGCGGTGCGAACGTCCCGGGCGGGACTCCCGCGTGGGGATTGTGGCGTGGGTTGACGATCAAAGCCTAATCGACGACCTCGATGCCCATGTTGCGGGCGGTGCCGGCGATGATGCGGATGCCCGTTTCCTCGCTCCGGGCATTCAGGTCCTTGGCCTTGATCCGGTAGATTTCGGCCAGCTGTTTGCGCGTGACCTTGCCGACCTTGTCCTGGTTGGGCTTGGCCGAGCCGCTGGCAATGTTGGCCGCCTTCTTGAGCAGCACGGAGGCCGGCGGGGACTTGAGGATGAAACTGAAGGTCTTGTCGGCGAAGACGGTGATGACGGTCGGCAGAATCATGCCGGCCTGGTCCTTGGTGCGGGCGTTGAACTCCTTGCAGAAAGCCATGATGTTGACGCCCTGCGCGCCGAGCGCGGGGCCGACGGGCGGCGCCGGGTTGGCGGCGCCGGCGGGGAGTTGGAGGCGGATGTAGCCCTGGATTTTCTTGGCCATGGTGATGGAGCGAAGGAAAGGGCGGGCGTCAGTCGGTGAGCCGCTGCACCTGCCAGTATTCGAGTTCGACCGGGGTGAACCGGCCGAAAATGGAAACGGAAATCTTGAGCTTGCCCCGGGTCGGATCGATCTCGTCGATTCGACCGTTGAGGTTCATGAAGGGACCGTCGGTGATCTTCACCTCCTCGCCGACCTCGTACTGCACCTTCGGCACCTCCTTGCCGGTAGCCGCCTCGATGCGGAACTTGATCTCGTCGATCTCCGCCTGGCGCAGCGCCGCCGGGTGGTCGCCACCCACAAAGCCGATCACGCCCGCCGCCTCCTTCACGAAATACCACGGTTTGTTCATCACATGGCCGTGCTCGTCATAGAGGCGCATCTGGATGAAGACATAGCCCGGATAGAGCTTGCGCACCTTGCTCGATTTCTTGCCGCCCTTGACCTCCGCCACGGTCTCGGTGGGCAGCAGCACCTCGAGGATGTATTCGTCGAGCTCCTCGGCCGCCTTGAATTTCTCCAGATAGGCCTTCACCTTCGGCTCCTGGCCGGAGAGGGTGTGCAGGGCGAACCACTGGGCGCCGGGCGGTGCTGAGGTCTGGGCGGACATGCGCGGCGGGTTTAGCTGACCAACTTGGTGAAGAGATCCACGAACTGATAAAGGGAGAAATCCGTGATGCTCGTGAACAGGCCGAGCAGGAGGGTGGCCACGATCACGACCACGGTCGAATCCCACAGCTCCTGGCGCGTGGGCCAGGAGGCTTTCTGGAGTTCGGCGTACATTTCGCCGAAGAAGATGCGTGTGGCGCGGAACGGATTTTTCATGCGAGACTGGGACTGGCAGGGCAGAAGGGACTCGAACCCCTAACCGACGGTTTTGGAGACCGTTGCTCTACCAATTGAGCTACTGCCCTCCGTGAGAATGACGTTTCCCTCTTAGACGCCGCCGCCGAGGCCCCTGTGACGAAGCCCCGGCGTGCTCCATTAGGCCTTGGTGAAGGGCTATTCGAGAATCTCCGTGATGCGCCCCGAGCCAATGGTGCGTCCGCCTTCGCGGATGGCGAAACGCTGCGTCCGCTCCATGGCGATCGGCGCGATGAGCTCGAGCGTGAGGTTGATATTGTCACCCGGCATGATCATTTCCACGCCCTGCGGGAGCTGGATCACGCCCGTGACGTCAGTCGTCCGGAAGTAGAACTGCGGACGGTACCCGTTGAAGAACGGCGTGTGCCGGCCGCCCTCTTCCTTGCTGAGCACGTAGACCTCCGCCTTGGCCTTCTTGTGCGGAGTGATCGATTTCGGGGCCGCGACCACCTGGCCGCGCTCAATGCCGTCCTTCTCCACCCCGCGCAGGAGCACGCCGACGTTGTCGCCCGCCTGGCCGTTGTCGAGCATCTTGCGGAACATCTCGACCCCGGTGACGACGGTCGTCGACGTATCGCGCAGGCCGACGATCTCCACGTTGTCTCCCACCTTGACCTTGCCGCGCTCGATACGCCCGGTGGCGACCGTGCCGCGACCCGTGATGGAAAACACATCTTCGACGGACATGAGGAAGGGCTTGTCGATCTCGCGCACCGGCTCGGGGATTTCGCTGTCGATCGCCTTCAGCAGCGCGTCGATGGACGCGATGCCCTCGGGGTCACCCGCCAAGGCTTTCGTCGCGGACCCGCGCACGATCACCGCCTTGTCGCCGTCAAACTGATACTTGGTCAGGAGCTCGCGGATCTCCATCTCCACGAGATCGAGGAGATCCTTGTCTTCCAACAGATCGACCTTGTTGAGATACACCACGATCTTCGGCACGCCGACCTGGCGGGCGAGCAGGATGTGCTCCCGCGTCTGCGGCATGGGGCCATCCGCCGCACTGACCACCAGAATCGCGCCGTCCATTTGCGCCGCACCCGTGATCATGTTCTTGACATAGTCGGCGTGGCCCGGGCAGTCCACATGCGCATAGTGGCGCTTATCCGTCTGATACTCCACGTGCGACACCGCGATGGTGACGGTCTTAGTCGCGTCGCGCACCGTACCGCCCTTCGCGATATCCGCATAGGACTTGACCTCCGCCAGCCCCTTCTTCGCCTGGACGACAAGAATCGCCGCCGTCAACGTCGTTTTGCCGTGGTCAATGTGGCCAATCGTGCCGACATTTACGTGCGGCTTTGTGCGTTCGAATATTCCTTTAGCCATGTGTGAGAGACGTTTGGGTTAAATGAGAGACCTCTGGTTCAGCGATGGACCAGCCGCCGGCGTTGACCTGGAGCCCAGAACCGGATTTGAACCGGCGACCCCGTCCTTACCAAGGACGTGCTCTGCCAACTGAGCTATCTGGGCAGACCAAGCCTAGGCCAGAAAGGGAAAGAAGGGTTGAACGTGAACAACCGGTTTTTGGCCGTCAACTGTAATCTTTGCAGCCTCTGAGGTTTGGCATTTATCGGGCTCCTGACGCAATAGCAATCGCGTCAGTCGTTCGGTCCTTCCACGCTGCGTCCATTTAAGAGATCCGACTAGGCGCGGATATTCCGCAGAAACCGCCCACTCCGGCATTCCTGCCCGACTCGCGGTGACGCTCGACTCATTCCCTCGATGGCCTTGGGTAATTATTGTCTTGTCAATGTGCACCTTGCGCCACTCTAGGCCGGAAGGCCTCGTCAGGCGATCGCCCTTCCCCCAGCCATGCTGCCTATGGCCCCACCACGACCCGATAGATCCCGGGAGGCAGCCGCTCGCCGAGGCGCAGGGTCTTCGTCAGATAGTCGCGGAAGAATGCGTCCACCTCCTCAACGTCGGAACTGGCGATGTTGGCCGGCTGGCCGAGCAGGCCGGCGACAGTCACGGTGACCAGGAATTCCGTCGGCTGCCAGTCCAGGAACGCGGTTCGCGGCGCGATGTCGTCGCTCAGCTCACGCGCATACACCAAGTCGCCATTGCCCACCTTGCGCACCTCGACAAAGCCCTTGCGGCTCGTCATCGGGCGCAACGACAGATCTTCCTGGCCAAACCCGAGGAACGGATCGCGCGAGGGCGCTCGGAGCAGATCCACCGGGCTCGCCGGCAGCGGCTGCTCCGGCCCCACCGACAAGACCAGCTCTGCTTCCGCATACATGGGTCTGGGTGGGTAGGTGCCGAACACCTGACCGGGTTGCCGCTGCACGGCGGTGGGCAGCGGCCGCTGGGTGGTGTTCCATTCCGTGGGCAGGAACAGCGGCGTGGGATCGAACATCGTGGCCTGCTCGCGCAGCAGCCGGTCGCCCGTCCCCTCACCGAGGCGCGCGATGTCGACCTTCGGCGCCACGCCCGGCTTGGCCGCGCGCTCACTGGTGCCGCCCAGCGGACGAAACAGCAGGGCGGCGGCGGTCACCGCGAAAACCACGGTCAATCCCGCCACCCACCAGCCCGCCCGGCGTCGTTTGGTCGGCGTGGACATCGTCCATCCCTCCTCCGGCATCAGGATCCGCCCGACCCCGCGCCCGGCGCCGGATCCATCGCCCATTGCACCCCCACGAATCCTGCCTGCACCGCCATGTCGGCGATGATCCCCATGTCCTCCGAAGGCACGCTCCGATCGGCGCGCACGAGCAACACCAGACCCTTCTCTCGATGCGCCCGTTTTTGGAGCCAGGAGCGTAGCTGCGCATAATTGTACATGCCGTCCTCCACGAGGACCATGTTGGAGCGCGGCACACTGATCACGACGGTGGCCGCCGCCGCACCCTCGACTGCACCCGCCATCTCCGGCAACCGGAATTTCACGCCCAAACCCGGGGCCAGCACGAACCGCGAGCCGAAGAGCAGGAAGAACAACACGATCAGGGCGCCGTTCACCAGGAAGAGCAGATCAAAGCTCCGCGGCGGCGGCCGCAATCTCGCGGCGAGATCCAGCGGACGGGTGATCATGGCTTGGGCTCCGGACTCGTGCCGGCGCCGCTGTTGCCGTTCTCCGGCAGGTTGCGGTACTCCACCAGCAGGTATTTCATGATCTCGTTGCCCGCCCACTCCACGTCGCGCACGATCGCGCGGACGCGCCCGCTCAGAAAATGGTAGGCCAGGTGCCCCGGGATGGCGACGACCAAGCCGCCCGCGGTGCTGATGAGCGCCTGCCACATGCCGGCTGCCAGCGCATTCGCGGTGGCGTAGTTGCCGCCCTGCATGAAGGCATGGAACGTGGTGATCATGCCGAGGAGCGTGCCGAGCAGGCCCACCAGGGGTGCCACCTGGCTGATGGCCGCGATCGAGCCCAGCCGCCGCTCCAAGACGGGGATCTCCACCAGCGCCGCCTCCTGCACGGCCAGCCGCATCTTCAATTCGTCATCCTCCGCATGCAGCAATGCCGATTTCACCACCGCCGCGACGGGACCGGGCGTTTCCTCGCAAACCGTGAGCGCCTCCATGAGTCGCCGCTTTCCAAGGATGTTCTTGATTCCGCCCACAAACGCAGTGGAGCGGATCTGCCCCCGGTGGAGATAGAGGAGCCGCTCGATAAAGATCAGCGTGCCGGCGACCCCCATCGCGAGCAGCACCCACATCATCGGCCCGCCGCTGGTGAAGAGACTGAAGTCCAGGCCTATCATGGTTCCATCGAGTTATGTCCCCTTTCCCGCGGCGTCGTAAACGCCAAAGCGCGCCCCGGGCGTCCGCGGTCCGCGTGCTTCCCGGCTCGAACTTCTCCGATCACTGCCGGTCGGGGTTGGGTCCATGGGTCGACTCCGGGTTCGCTGCGCCGCCGGCCCGCTCCGCGTTGAACCGCGCCAGCCGCTGCTGCGCCAGGGTCTCGCCGGGCAGCCCCTCGCGGAGGAGGAGCTCATAGGCCCGGCGCGCCTCATCGAGGTTGGCTCCCTTCTCGTAGAAATCCCCCAGTTCGAGCAGCACGCGCGACATCCAGTAGCGCCCTTTCGCGCCGAGCCCGACGGCCCGCGCGGGGTCGAGCAGAAAGGTGTTGATCACCAGCATCCACGCCGCCTGCGCCCGGGCGGGAACGCCCCGCTTGGCCAGTGCGTAGCCGTGCTTGAAGCCCGCCTCCACGCGCAAGTCGAGCGGCGCGGTCGGCAGGTCCTGGAGCCGCTCGTAGATCACTGCCGCGCTCTCCCAATGCGAGGGATCGCTCGCCGCCTGCGCGTAGTGACAATCGGCCAGCGCCAGTTGCGCCAGCAGCACGTCCTGATGCTGGGCAAAATCGTTGGCCAGCAGCTCGTAGGCCTGCTGCGCCGGTCCGAAGCGGTTCAGTTTGCGCAGCAGGTCGCCCTCCTTCAATCGCGCATAAAACACCAGATCGCTCTTCGGATAGGTGGTGACGAGGCGTTCGATGAGCCGGTAGGCCTCCTCATAATAGTTGTCCTGGCCCCGGCGCTCGACGGTGAGGGCCGCTTCAAACAGGGCAAAGGGCGCGTAGGTGCTCTCCGGGTGCTGGTCGGCGAGGCTGGTGAACAGGGTCTGCGCAGCGACGATTTCGTTCCGCGCCGCGTAGTAGTCCGCCTCGGCGATGAAGGAATATACCGCCGCATCGGCCTCGGGGTGGTCGGCGCGCAGTTTCTTCAACAGGTCGAGGCCCTCCTGCGCCGCGGCCGGCCGGGTTTTGCTCAGGGCCAGCAGCCCCTGCGCCTTCAACAGGAGGCTCGTGCTCGTCACGTCGGTCCGCAGTGCCGCCGGCAGCGCGGCGGTCGCGGGCGCCGCCAGCAGCGCGTCCACCAGGCGGATGGCCTCCGCGGGTGATCCGGATTCGAACGCCAGGCGCGCCTGCAACCAGGCCATGCGCACCAGCAGATCCGGCGGCAGGGCCGCGGTTCCGGCCTCGCCCTGCAGCCGCGTCACCCGCGCGAGCGCCTGCGCCGTCTGGCCGTCCACCTGCAGCGCCTTCGCCAGGTTCCACTCCGCCTGCCACCGGCTCGCGGCGTCAATGCCCGCCGCGCGCGCCGGCTCGTCCAGCAGCGCCTGCGCCGCGTCGAGCCGGCCGGCGTTGATTTCCGCCAGGACGCGCTGGAACAGCAGCTGGCCCGGCGCCACCGCCGCGGGCGGTTCGCGCTGCGCCGAGCCGTAGGCGTCGGCCGCGTTCTTGAAGTCGCCCGCGCGAAAATAGGCGTCGGCCACGAGGACGCCGAGCTGCGCCCGCGGGTCGCCGGCCGGCAGTTCCTGCCGCAGCTGCGCGGCGTAATCCGCCGCCGTGCGGTAGCGCCGCAGCTCCCACGCCACCCCCGTGAGCACGCTCAGCGCCTGCGCCTTGAGCTGCGAGCCCGGAAACCGCTCCAGCAACGTCTTCGCGTCCTCCTCCGCACGTCCGTAGTTCTGTTCCGCCAGCGCCACCTGGGCGCGGAACACCAGCAGGTCCTCGAGGATCGGGTGCGGCGTCGGCGCTGCGATCAGCTGGTCCAGCTTGGCGCGGAATTCCGCGCGGGCGGCGCCGCTGGCGCTCGCGCGGGCCAGCAGCTGCAGCGCCATCCGCTGGGGCTCGCTGGTCACCGCCCGGTCCAGCAGCCCGAACAGCGCGTTGCGGCCTACCCCGCTCTCCGGGCCCGCGATCAGCCCCAGCAGCAGGCGCATGTCATCGAGTTCCTGCCGGAGTTCGGGCGGCAGCGATTGGAGCTGGCGCTGCAGCACGGTCACGGCCTCCGCCCGGCGGCCCAGCGCGTTCAGGGCCACCGCGTAATATCGGGCGGCGGCATAGCCCGGCTTCTGCCCCTGCAGCCGCTCCATGTTCTGCTTGAGATTGGCGGCCTCCTGCTCGGTCGCGGGACCCGACAGCAGCCGCACGCGCAGTTGCTCCAGTTGAAAGCGCGCCCGCTGCAGTTCGGAGACCGCGGCCTTCGTCGCCTCCTCGTAGGCCGCGTTGCTGCGCTTCAGGTCGCCCGTCAGCTCCGCCAGCATGCCCTGGAGAAAATGCGCCCAGCCCCGGTCGGCGGGCGGCAGCTCCTCCGCGTGCACCTGGGCCGCCTCGCCGCGCGCCGCGTCGACCTGGCGGCGGTAGGCCGCAATCAGACCGGCGCGCAGATGATAGGCCCCGGGACGCGGCCCGGCGATTCCGGCGAGCGCCTGCTCCGCGTCGGCCAGCCGCCCCTGGTCCAGCAACGCCCCCGCCAGGTCGAGCCGGAGATGGCCCTTCTCCGTCTCCGGCGTCTCGGGCGATTCCAGCAACTCCTGCAACAGGGCCTCGGCCGCGGGGGAGAAGCCGAGCTGGCGGGCCCGTTCGGCGGCCGCCTCGCGCATCACCCAGCCCCCGGGCGCCGGCCGCACCTCGCCCGCCCGGACCAGCGGCGCGTCCGGCGCGCGGTCATCCGGCGCCGTCACGCCCGCCGGGGCCGGTTTCGTCGGCGCCAGGTTCGGCGGCGTGATGTTTTGTCCACGCCCCGCCGGCGCGGCCAGGATCCACGCGGCCATGAAGCCGGCCAGCGGATACAACATCGGACGGTGCATGCCTGTCGGGGAGGTTGCGGTGCGCGTTGCGGTGTGGCAAGCCCGCCCGAGCCTATAAACGCCGCGGGGGCCTGTAACGGGTTCAGGCTCGCGTCAACCGCCGCCTTCGACCTTAATCGCCCGCGAAAGTTCAGCCCAACCCACCCTCTGCCATGAGCCTTGCCCTCCTTGTTCTCCTCGTCTTCCTCGCCGTCGTCGTCGTGCTGGTCCTGTTCGTGGTCGGCATCTACAACCGGCTGGTCGCCCTCCGCAATCGCTTCAAGAACGCCTTCGCGCAGATCGACGTGCAGCTCAAGCGCCGCTACGACCTCATCCCCAATCTGGTCGAGGTCGCCAAGGGTTATCTCGCCCACGAGCGCGAGACCCTCGAGAACGTCATCAAGGCCCGGAACATCGCGTTGGCGGCCTCGCAGGCCGCCGCCGCCAATCCGGCCGACGGCGCGGCCATCAAGAGCCTCGGGGCGGCGGAGACCGGGCTGGCGGGAGCGCTCTCGCGCCTCATGGTCGTGGCCGAGCAATATCCCAACCTCAAGGCCAACGAAAACATGATGCAGCTGAGCGAGGAGATCACCTCCACCGAGAACAAGATTTCCTTCGCCCGCCAGGCCTACAACGATTCCGTCATGACCTACAACACTACCCGCGAGGTCTTCCCCAATGTGATCTTCGCGGGGATGTTCGGCTTCACCGCCGCGGAGCTGTTCCAGATCGAGAGCGCGGCCGAGCGCGCCGCCCCTCAGGTCAAGTTCACGTAAGGCGATTGCCGCGCGCCCGCGGCCGGGGGCCGGGAGCCGCGACCCTTCCCTCCGGCCTTCCGCGTCCGGCGAACCGTCATGGACTTCTTCGAGGCCCAGGCCCACGCCCGCAAACGCACGACGCGACTGGTCGTGCTCTTCGGCCTCGCGGTCGCCGGCACCATTCTCGCCAGCTACGTGGCGGCCATCGTGATCTTCCAACAGTTCTCGCCGCGCGTCCGGAACCTCGAGCACGGCTATTGGCAGTACCAACGCACCGCCTCGTGGCCCGACGAAACCGCGAGCTACCCGTGGTGGAATCCCCAGATTTTCGCCGGCGTCGCCCTCGGCACGCTGGCCGTCGTCGGGCTGGCCTCGCTCTACAAGTGGTCCCAGTTCCGCGGCGGCGGATCCGTGGTGGCCGAGGGCGTCGGCGGACGGCGGATCGAGGCGCACACCACCGATCTCCGCGAGCGCCGCCTGCTCAACGTCGTGGAGGAGATGGCCATCGCCGCCGGCGTGCCGATCCCGGCGGTCTATGTGCTCGACGACGAGGCGGGCCTCAATGCTTTTGCCGCCGGCCTCACCACCAGCGACGCCGTCGTGGCCGTCACGCGCGGCACCATGGAAAAGCTCAGCCGCGACGAATTGCAGGGCGTGATCGCGCACGAGTTCAGCCACATTCTCAACGGCGACATGCGGCTGAACGTGAAGCTCGCCGCGATCGTGTTCGGCATCCTCGTCATCGGCCTCGTCGGCCGCGGGATCCTGCGCGGACTGGGCGGAGGCCGGGTGCGGGTGCGCGGCAAGGGCGGCGGCGGCGCCATCGTCGCCATCCTCGCCATCGGGCTCGCGCTCCTGATCATCGGCTACATCGGCTACTTCTTCGGCCACCTCATCCAGGCGGCGGTGTCGCGGCAGCGGGAGTTCCTCGCCGACGCCTCGGCGGTGCAGTTCACGCGCAATCCCAGCGGCATCCTTGGCGCGCTGCGCAAGATCGGCGGCTACGCGCTTGGCTCCCACCTCGAGACGCACAAGGCCGCGGAAATCGGCCACTTCTTCTTCGCCGAGGGTTTCCCGGCCCTGTTCCTGGGCGGCCTGTGGGCGACCCATCCGCCCCTCGACGCCCGCATCCGCGCGATCGACCCGCAGTGGGACGGCACGTTCTTCCAACCCGCGGAAACGGTGGATGTGGCGCACGAATCGTTTGTGCAGGCCGGCCTCGTTCCTCCCAAAGCCGGCCTCCCGTCGGGCGCCGCCCAGGCGATCGCCCTGACACCGGCCGCCGTCATGGCCGCGGTCGGCACCCTCAATCCCGAGCACGTCGACTACGCCAGGGCGCTCTTGGATCGCATGCCGGCGCCGCTGCTCGCCGCCGCGCGGAACGGTCGCGAAGCCCCCGCCGTCATTTACGGGCTCCTGATGGAGCGGGGCGGCGCCATCGACGAGCCGCAGGCCGCGATCCTCGCCGCACGCGCCGGGGAGGGAACCGTCCGTTGGGTTCGCGAGCTGCTGCCACAGTTCGCCCGGCTCGGCGTCGACGCGCGGCTCCCGCTCGCCCAGCTCGCCCTGCCCGCCCTGCGCCAGCTCGCCCCCCCCGAGGTTTCCGCTTTCACCGGCACCTGCCAGGCGCTCATCGCCGCCGACCGGCAGCTCTCGTATTTCGAATTCGCCCTGCAGAAAGTGCTTCTCCGCCATCTCGCCGTCAGGGGCGCGCCGTCGGCCAAGGTCGTCCAGCTCTATTCCTTCAACGCCGTGGTAAACGAGATCGCCGTGCTGCTCTCCGCGCTGGCCTGGGCCGGCGCCATGCAGGGCCCCGAGCAGGCCGACGGCACCGTTGAAGCCGATCGGGCGGCCGCCGCGGCCGCCTTCGGCGATGGCGCCAGCCAGCTGCCACTCATCCGGGCCAGCCTCGCGCTGCTCGATCCCGACGGCTGTGCCTTTGCCCAGATCGACGCTGCCCTCGACCGGCTCGCCGGCGCCTCGTTCCCCATCAAGCAACGCCTGCTCCTCGCCGGCGCGCATACGGTGAGCCACGACAACCAGATCCGCGCCGAGGAAGGCGAGTTGCTCCGGGCCTTCGCCGATTCGCTCGGCTGTCCGATGCCGCCGCTCCTGGGCGGGCTGTGAGCTGGCGGCGCGCGCCCGCGTTCCGTCGCGGCTACAACTCCGTCCCTGCCGGCGCCGCCTCCCCGCGCGCCGGGCGCGATCGAGCCGAGAGTCTGGAGGACCTCAGTCTACCTTGCGGTACTTTTCCGGCGGGATTTTGAAGCGGTGGCCGGAGTCGAGGTCGGTGAAGATGTGCCAGTGCCGGTCGTCCGTCTTGTGGACGGCGACCTCCAGCATCTGGCCCTGATCGTAGTGGTATTCCTCCGCCTCGATCAGGTGGTCCGCGTGCGGAACGGCCTCACCAATTTCCCCGCTGTGGTGCTCCAGAATCTCGATTTTCCAGTGCATGGGAGTAATGGGGTTCGGACAACGCTGCGGCCTACGCCGCTGGCGCGCCGCCCATGGTGCGACGGGCGCTCCGCGGGTCAAGTCTGGGCGCGCTTTTCCGCCGGTTCCGCGGCGTTAGAACTGTTTGGACAGGTGCGATCGGCGGCCTTATCGCTGAGGTCAGAACCCCTTTCGCCATGCTCGTTGTCCATGTCCATGTCCGCGTCAGGCCCGAATCCATCGCGTCCTTCCGGGACGCCAGCCTCGAGAACGCCCGCGCCAGCGTGCGCGAGCCCGGCATCGCCCGCTTTGACGTTGTGCAGCAGGCCGACGATCCCAGCCGCTTTGTCCTGGTCGAGGTTTACCGCACGCCCGTCGCGGCCGCCGCCCACAAAGAGACCCCGCATTATCAAACCTGGCGGGACGTCGTCGCCCCGATGATGGCGGAGCCGCGCACCAGCGTGAAATTCGTGAACGTGTTTCCGGAGGACGCCGACTGGTAAGGACAAGGAAATGGGGGATTGAGGGATTCAGGGAGCCGGTGGCTGCCAAGCTTGAGGACCTTCTCCCTCACTCCCTTCCTTCCTCATTCACTTCTCCCATGCCTTTCGACTTCTCCACCGCACCCCGCATCACCTTTGGCCCGGGCACGCTTCGCGAGGTGGGTTCCGCCGCCCGGCAGTTCGGCCGCCGAGGCCTCGTGGTGACAGGCGACCCGCCGCGTCGGGTGGAGCGGCTGCTCGACCTGCTGGCCGCCGAGGGCGTGAGCGCCACGGTTTTTGCCTTCGCCGGCGAACCGACCACGGACGTGGTGATCGCCGCCACGGAGCGCGCCCGCGCCGCCGGCTGTGACCTGGTCGTCGGTTTCGGCGGCGGCAGCCGCCTCGATGCGGCCAAGGCCGCGGCGGCACTGTTCACCAACCCCGGTCGACTCCACGACTACCTCGAGGTCATCGGCCGCGGGGCTCCGCTGACACAACCCGCCGCCCCCTGCCTGGCTGTTCCCACCACCGCGGGCACCGGCGCCGAAGTCACGCGCAACGCGGTCCTCGCCTCTCCGGCGCATCAGATCAAGGTCAGCCTGCGCAGCCCCTTTTTGCTGCCCCGCCTCGCCCTGGTCGATCCGGAGCTGACCCGGGACTTGCCGCCTGCGCTCACCGCCAGCACGGGCTTCGACGCGCTTACCCAGCTCATCGAGCCCTATGTTTCCTGCCGCGCGAATCCGCTCACGGACGGGTTGTGCGTGGAGGGAATCCGTCGCGCCGCCCGCGGTTTGCCGCGGGCCTTCCGTGACGGCCGCGACGCGAAAGCGCGGGAGGACATGGCGCTGGCCAGCCTCTTCAGTGGCCTCGCTCTCGCCAACGCCGGCTTGGGGGCGGTCCATGGCATCGCCGCTCCCATCGGCGGTCGCTTCCCGGCGCCGCACGGCGCCGTCTGCGCGGCGCTGCTGCCGCACGTTATGGCGGCCAACCTCGAGGCGACCCGGGCGCGGCAGCCCGGCGGCGAAACGCTGCCCCGGTACACGGCGGTGGCCCGCCTCCTCACCGACGATGCCACCGCCACCGCCGAGGACGGGGTCCGTTGGGTCCGCGCTCTCGCCGCCGAACTGCAGATTCCCGGATTGCGCACCTATGGCGTCGGCCCCGAGCACGTGCCCGCCCTGGTGGACGCGGCCGTCCGCTCCAGCAGCATGAAAGGCAACCCGCTTCTGCTCACCGCCGATGAACTTGTCGGGGCTCTCGTCGCGGCGCTGTGAGCAACCCGCCCGCGGGGGCGCGAGAATCGTCTTGGTTGGGTCCGCGCTTGGCGCTAGAGATGGCGCACGCCCGCCATGCGCCGCTGCCAGCAAGCGGTCCTGCAAGGTCTCGCGACCATCGGATCGATTCTCGCGCTCTCGGGCTGTGTTTCGGCCAAATACCAGCTGGCGAGGAAAGCCACCCCGCCGGCGTCGCCACTCCAGCTTAACGCCGCGCAGGCTTCGGTCGAAGCCACCGTGGGGGCGGTCATCGTGTACGATGGGCCCGGTTCGTGGAAGCGGAAGGCCTACTGGGATGAATATGTGCTGACGATCGCCAATCGAGGCGGCGCTCCCGTGATCGTCGGCTCCGCCGCCTTGGTCGACTCCCAAGGAAACCAGATCTCCTCCGGCAGCGATCCCTGGCAGCTCGAGCAAGAGGGCAAAACGTGGTGGCAAAACGTCAAATCCAGCGAGGGTGGCCGCCTGGTCACCCTCGGGGTTGGGACCGCAGCCGCGGGGACCGCCTTCGTTGCCGTCGGTGCGACTGCCCTGACCTCAGCCTCGGCCGGCATCGCGGCGGGCGCCGCGACCTTGGGATTGGCGGCCGTCGCCTTGCCCGTGTATGCCGTGGCCACCGTGGCGGGAAACGCCAAGGGTCGCCACAAGATTGAAGCCGAGTTCAGCCGGCGCCGCCTCGCGCTGCCCGCCAAGCTCGCGCCCGGCCAGACCGTCCGGGGCAGCCTGTTCTTCCGCGTCACGCCGGGACCGGCGCGGCTTCTGCTGCACTGCCGCGGCGACGCCGGCGCGCTGGAGGTCGCCATCGATCTCGCCCCGCTTGCGGGTCTGCACTTCAAGGATCAGCACGCCCCGCCGCCGGTCCCTCCGGCGCCGGCACCCGCGCCACTCGCTGGATCCTGATCCTGCAGCGGCCGCGGGCGGGCGGAGTTGCGCGCGCTCAGGCGCACATCAGGAAGTCGCGGCCTTCCGCGTAGCCGGTCGCGGTCAACGCGGCGCGTTCCAGCTCCCGGGCCCCCCGGCTCGCCACGTAGCCCAGCACGAAGATCTCCCCCGGCGGCGGCAGCTCCGCGGGCGCGATCACCGGAAGGCCGCCCGCCTTCCGCCCGATCTTCCGCGGATCAATGTCAATGTAGCCGGCGACGCGCACGCCGTGCGCGCCCAAATGCCCCGCCCGCCGCCGGGTGACCCGCCCTGCTCCCCAGACGAAGATCGGCTTGGCGGCGAACGCGAAACGCCGGCCGCGCCGCTCTGCCGTTCCCGCCGCCTGGAGCCACCGCGCAATCCACTCCGCCTTCAGCCGGTAGAACGCCTCGGGGTTGTAGCGGGCGGCGGTGCGCGAGAGCCGCGCGGCCGGATCGTGCCAGGTGAACAAGGGGCGCGGAACCTTGGCCATGCGCACGCCGGCATGAAGCCACCGGAGCCACAGCTCGTAGTCCTCCGGAAAATCGCCTGCGCGATAGGCCCCGTGGCGCGCCGCCAGGTCGCGACGAAACGCCACCGAGGGATGGGCGAACGGTGATTCGATGAAGCGGTTCAGCGCGATCTGCTCCGGCGTGACGAGCGAGTTGATCCAGTCCACGTGGAGCGCGTAGCCGGCGTGGGCGGCGCGATCGCCGCCGTAAGCCACGAGGCAGCCCGCCACGCCCACCGCGGGTTCGCGCTGCAGCAACGCCACCTGCGCTGCCAGCCGTTCCGGATGGGATTCGTCGTCGGCATCCATCCGGGCGATGATTTCACCGCGCGCCGCCGACAAGCCGGCGTTGAGCGCGGCCACAATTCCGCCGTGCGTCCGCGTCAGCACGCGCACCCGGCGGTCAGCGCGGGCCGCCGATTCCAGCCGCTCGCGCGATTCGTCCGTCGAACCGTCGTCCACCGCAATCAGCTCCCAATCGGCGAGGGTTTGGCCGCGGATGCTGGCTATGGCGCGCGCCAGCGTGGCGGCGGCGTTCCAGACCGGCAGTACGACCGACACCAACGGAAGGCGCTTGGGGGCACGCGCGGGCACGCCCCCTTCCTACCGCCCCACCGTGGGCGCCGACAAGCTCACTTCGCGATCACCCCCTCCTTCTGCAGCTTGGTGATCTTGGGTCGGATGACCAGGGCGCAATACCCCTGATTGGGATGCTTCGCGAAATAATGCTGATGGTAGTCCTCCGCCGCCCAGAATTTGGCGAGCGGCACGATCTCGGTGACAATGGGCCGTGACAGCTCCGCCTGCGCGGCCACCTTGGATTTTTCGGCGGCGGCTTTCTGCGCCTCGTTCGCGTAAAGGATGATGGAACGGTATTGCGGACCCTCGTCGGCGCCCTGCCGGTTGAGGCTCGTCGGGTCATGCGCCCGCCAAAACACGTCGAGCAGGTGTTCGTAGGTGACCCGCGCCGGATCATACTGGATCTGCACCACCTCGGCGTGGCCGGTGGTGTGCGAACAGACTTCCTCGTACGTCGGATTGGCCGCGGGGCCGCCGGCGTATCCGTTCACGACGGCGGTGACGCCCGGGACCCGCTCGAACACGCCCTCCATGCACCAGAAGCATCCGCCGCCCAACACCGCGAATTCCGTTTGTGTTTCCATGGATTTCTTCTCCTCGGCGGCGGCCGCCGTCGCCCCGACCAAGCCGAGCGCGGCCAACAGCATGACAATGGGTTTCATGGCACGTGAGAGACGGAAACCACGATTGGCATTCCCGCAACCGCGCATCCCGCCTCAGGCGCCCGGCGGCGCGCCGCCGCTCCTGAGTTCGGCCAGCGCCCGCTGGTATTCGGCGAGGTCGCCCGCCGAATAGCAGACGAACATGACGAGGCGCGGCCGCGGGTGGGCGGCGAGAAATTCCCGCGTCGTGCGCAGGGCGATCCGGCTCGCCGGCGCGAGGGGATAACCGTAGATGCCGGTGCTGATCGCCGGGAACGCCACGGTGCCCATCCCGTGGTCGGCGGCGAGCTGCAGCGCGGTGCGATAGCAGGAGGCCAGCAGCTCGGGTTCCCCCGCCACGCCGCCGCGCCAGACCGGGCCCACGGTGTGGAGGACATACCTCGCCGGCAGCTGATACCCGCCGGTGAGCCGCGCCTGCCCGGTGGGACAGCCACCCAGTTGGCGGCACTCGGACAGGAGCCCCGGACCCGCCGCGCGATGGATCGCCCCATCCACCCCGCCGCCGCCGAGCAGCGAGGCGTTGGCCGCGTTCACGATGGCGTCCACCGCCAGCGTCGTGATGTCGCCCTGGACCACCACCATCCGATCGTGCATGGGCCTCTCCCTAGATCAACATGCGGCGCGAGGCAATGGAGGGGAGCGCGGCCCGGCCCGCGCTTCCCACTCGACTCGGTCGCGGGATTGCGCACAAGGTCGCCCAACGCTTCAACCCCATGAAAAAGTACCTCGTTGAATTCATTGGCACGTTCTTCCTCGTCGCCACCGTCGGCGCCTCCGTGCGCGCCGGCGCGCCCCTCGCGCCCCTCGCGATCGGCTCCGTCCTCATGGTGATGGTTTATGCCGGCGGCCACATCTCCGGTGGACACTACAATCCCGCCGTCACGTTGGGGGTGTGGTTGCGCGGCAAGTGTGCCGCCCGGGACGTGATCCCGTATTGGCTCGCCCAACTGGCGGCGGCCGCGGTGGCGGCGCTGATCGTGATCTATATTGCGGGCAAACCGGCGGGCAGCCCGCCCCTGCGCGGCACGGTGCCCTCGCTGATCGTCGAATTCCTGGCCACCTTCGCGCTCGTTTGGGTCGTGCTCAATGTGGCCACCGCGAAAGCCACGGCCGGGAATTCCTTCTACGGGCTCGCGATCGGCTTCACCGTGTTCGTCGGCGCCGTCAGTGTCGGCGGAGTTTCCGGCGGCGCCTTTAATCCCGCGGTCGGCCTCGGCGTGTTGCTCATGGGGCTCGAGAATCTCCACCAATTCGGCGTTTACGTGGCGGCCGATCTGCTGGGCGGCGCCGCGGCGGCCCTCGCCTTCAAGGCCACGCATGAGGCCGGCGAATGAGCCCGGTGCGTCGGCGTGCTGCGGCCTTGACACCCGCGGGTTCTTCGCGCTTCTTGTCCGCCCACTCATGAAACCCTCCGGTACGACGATTCTGCCCTCCTCGGGCCTTGCCCTCGTGGTCGTGGTCGTCGTTGCGCTTTGCCGCGCGCCGCGAGGGAGTTGATCGTCGCTCTGACTTTGCCCCCTCCGGTGTCGCACCGGAGGGGGCTTTTTTTTGGCCCCGGCGGATCGGCGACACGGGCGCGGGCACCACCCCCACCACCATGAAGATCACTGGAGCTGAGATTCTGTGCACGCTGCTCGCGCGCCAGGGCGTCCGCATCCTCGCCGGCATTCCCGGCGGGGCCAACCTGCCGCTCTACGACGCGCTGCACTCCGCCCGCCCGGACGTTGCCCTCCGCCACATCCTGGCGCGCCATGAACAGGGCGCCGGCTTCATCGCCCAAGGCATGGCCCGGGTCACCGGCCGGGCCGGCGTCTGCCTCGCCACCTCCGGACCCGGCGCGACCAACCTGCTCACCGCGATCGCCGACGCCCGGCTCGATTCCGTGCCGCTCATGGCCATCACCGGCCAGGTGGCGCAGGCGCTCATCGGGACCGACGCCTTTCAGGAGGTCGACACCTACGGGCTCACCCTGCCCATCACCAAACACAATTTTCTGGTGCGCCATCCCGCCGAATTGCTCGAAATCGTGCCGCTGGCCTTCCGCCTCGCGGAGTCCGGCCGGCCCGGTCCCGTGGCCATCGACGTTCCCAAGGACGTGCAGCTCGCCCGCATTGCGGTGGACGCCTGGCCCGCCCCCGGCGCGCCGGTGCCGGTCCCCGCCTGTCCCCCCGGGCTCATCGACTCGCTCGCGCGCCGGCTCGCGGCGGCGCGCCGCCCCATCCTCTACCTGGGCGGCGGCGTCATCACCGCCGGGGCGGCGCCCCTCGCGCAGGCGCTGGCCCACCGGCTCTCCGCGCCCGTCGTCTGCACGCTCATGGCGCTCGGCGCGATGCCGCCGGAGGATCCGCTCTTCATGGGCATGCTCGGCATGCATGCCGCCCGGGGCACCAACCTCCTCCTCGAGGAGGCCGACCTGCTGCTCGCCGTCGGCGCCCGTTTCGATGACCGCGCCACCGGCAAGGTGGCGGAGTTCTGCCCGCACGCCGCCGTCGCGCACATCGATGTCGACGCGGCCGAGATCGGCAAAATCAAGCCAGCCCTGCTGGGCTTGGCCGGTGACGCCGCCGAGATTCTGCGCCGGCTGCTCGACCGGCTGCCGTTCCATGATCGGCCGGCCTGGCGCGCGCGCGCGGCGGCGCTTCGCGCCGCCCATCCCCTGCGCCCTGCGCCGCGCACCGTGGATCCGCTGCATCCGGTCAACCTCTGCCGGTATCTCGGCGAAATCCTGCCGCCGGACACCATTATGACGACGGACGTGGGCCAGCACCAGATGTGGGTGGCGCAGGCGTATCCCGTCCGCCGGCCGCGCACGCTGCTCACTTCGGGCGGACTCGGCACGATGGGCTTCGGGCTGCCGGCGGCCATCGGCGCTGCCCTGGCCGCCCCCGGGCGCCGCGTGGTCTGTGTTAGCGGCGACGGTTCGATCCTGATGAACATTCAGGAGCTCGCGACGCTGGCCGAACTCGACCTGCCCGTGGCCGTGCTGGTCTTCAACAACGCCCAGCTCGGGCTCGTGCGCCAGCAGCAGGAACTGTTCTACGGCCGGCGCTACGCCGCTGCGCATTTCGCCGCCGTGCCCGACTTCGCCGCGGTCGCGCGTGCCTTCGGCGTGCGCGGCGTGCAGCTTTCGCCCGACGACGATCCGCTCGCCGCCCTGGCCGACGCGCTCGCCGCTCCCGGCCCGTGCGTGATCGACATTCCGATTCACGAACAGGCCAACGTCCTTCCCATGGTGCCGCCCGGCGCCGCCAACCGCCACATGATCACCGAACCTGAACTGGAGTCCACCCATGCCT
>DATIWI010000169.1:0-2007 GCA_035519475.1 Opitutaceae bacterium | reverse complement strand
GTGGTCATCGCGCGACCGCCCGGCGGAACTCAATTGGAGCGGCACCCAGAGTTCAGTTGCCTGGGGCCCGGTGTACGGGGAGTAGAATTCAAAATCGGCCGGCATGATGCCCACCACAACATAATCCTGGCCGTTGAGTCGGATGGCGTGGCCGATCAGATCCGGAGCGGCGCCAAAGTGTCCGGTCCAGGAGGCATGGCTCAGGATGACCGCCGACGGGGCGCCCGGTTGGACATCACCGTCCGTGAACCAGCGCCCAAGCTGCGGCTGCACTCCCAAGGCGCGCAGAACGCCCGGTGTGCAGGCAACGCCATGGAGCACGCCGGGATCGTTGCCCCCCAGATTGAAGGCTGCGGTGTTAAAGGCGCCACTTTCGGCGAGCGAAGCGCACTGGCGCTGGACGTCGAGGAAGTCGGGCGTGGACCACGGATTTCTTTCGACCATGCTCTCGCGGGCACCCCACAGCTGCACGATCCGGCCGGGGTTGGCGTAGGGAAACGGCGCCAGTGCGTGTGCCTTGAAGAGGCTGAAGAAGGCGGAGTTTGCGCCAATACCCAGCGACAATAGGCTGACGGCTACGGCGGTGAAGCCGGGAGACTTTCGCAGGGTGCGGCCGGCCAGTTGGAAATCTTTCCCCAGCTGCTCGAGCCACACCCAGCCGCGCTGGTCGCGGGCGGTTTCCTTGATCTGGTCCACGCCGCCAAACTGCCGCCGCGCGGCGTAACGCGCCTCGTCGGCGCTCATGCCGGCCGCGCGGTTGGCGGCCTCCTGCATCTCCAAGTGCGCGCGGAGTTCGTCGGCCATCTCCGCTTCCAGGCGGTTGCGGCGGAAGAGCGAGCGGAGCCGGCGGAGAAGATTCATGACTACAGCTCCTTTCACTCCGCCCGCAGCGCCACCACTGGGTCGACCTTGGCCGCCCGCCGTGCCGGTATCCAGCAGGAGAGCGCTCCGGTCGCCAGGGCGATAACCGCCACGGCGATGAAGCTGGCGGGATCGAGCGGCGAGACGCCGTAGAGCAATCCGCGGAGGGCCTGCGCGACGCCGAAGGACGCCACCAGACCGATGGCGATGCCGATACTGGCGAGCCGCATGCCTTGGCGTACCACCTGCCGCACCAGATCGTGCGGATTCGCGCCCAACGCCAGGCGGATGCCCAGCTCCCGCGTACGCTCAGCCACCGCATAGGTCAGCACGCCGTCAAGTCCGACCACGGCCAGCACCGCCGCCAGACCGGCAAACAGGCCGAGCAGCACGGCGGTCAGACGTCGTGACCAGATCGAGGCGGTGAAACGTTGGCTCATCGTCTGGAAGTCGAACACGGGCACGGTCGGGGAAATCTCCCGGAAGATTTGCCGCACGTCGGCGGCCAGCGCGGTCGGCTCAACGGCGTCTCCGCCGGCACCGGGCTTCGAGGCGGCGAGGCGCAGGGCGAAGGTGAAGGAGGGCACCCCCGGCGCCTGCCGGGCAGGACGGTACAGCTGTGGGCCGGTTTCCCGGTCCACGCCGTATTTCTCGATGTGCGCGACGACCCCCACGATCTCCATCCACGGCAGGTCCGACGCGGCATCGCCGATCTTGAGGCGGCGGCCAATGGGATTCTGCCCCGGGAAGTGGCGCGCGGCGAACAGCGTGTCGATGATCGCGACGCGCGGCGTGTTCGGTTGGTCGGCGTCGGAGAAGTTGCGTCCTTGGAGCACGGAAATCCCCAAGGCGGCGAAAAATCCGGGCGAGATGTTGGCGGTGTCGGCCATCGGCAGCTCGCTGGGCGTGTTGCCGACGGTGCCCTCGATCGTGAAGCCATTGAAATTGGCGCGGTTTGACAAGGGCAGGGCGCTCGAGTACCCCACCGCCTCCACCCCGGGCAGAGCGGCCAGCCGCGGCACGATCCGCTGTTCAGCCTCCAGCCGTGCGGCGGTGCCGGAGAATGCATAGCCGGGCAGGTCGTAGCTGAAGGTCAGGACCCGGTCCCGGGTAAAGCCGAGATCATTGCCCAGCAGGCGGTGCAGG
>DATIWI010000168.1:0-2045 GCA_035519475.1 Opitutaceae bacterium | reverse complement strand
CCGGCTCTACCGCGTCACGCCGCGCGGCCACCGCATCATGTCCGCAGTCATCCGCTTTCGTCACGTCGACTTCCCACAGGCGTTCGCTGCGGCCGCCTGAGTTGCGCGCTCTACGCAAGTAATTTCGGGTAATGGTATAATCGCCCGAAAGCAGACCTTCCCGCAGAACGGGACCAATTGCCCCACCCGAATTTCTACGGCCTGCGCGGGCCTCCACGGGCGAGGAGGAGGACGAGACGCCCTGGGAGACGGTCGCGCACGGCGACCGCAGCGGCGACACCATGGCGGTCGCGTTCTCCAACGAGATCGACTCGCACCAGGGCTTTCCAACTTCTGCCTCGCCTGGTCGATGGCCTTCGGGTAATCGTTGGCGAGCGCTGCGCTCAGGGGCTCCGGCCAGACCTTATCGCGAGTCGCGCAAGAAGACCTACAAGACCCGTCGTAGGCGATCATCGTAGCGGCACCACATTCGGTCACGCACCGCCGACCGGACGATGGGAGAGGGCGGCTGAATCGCTCGTCGTTCGACGGAAGAATGGACAGTCGTCCACGACGCACTGCAGCACGGCCGCCGTGAGCCGTTGGTGCGGCTCGCCGGCGCGAGCGCCACCCAAGGAAGGATCCGTCCTTCCCCGCGTCGCGTTCATCCACCCGAGGCCGTGAGGTCCACGGCGATCATGGATCGCGCGCACAAAGGGCGTCGGCCTCAGACTGTCCTTCGCGCAGTTCGTTCCAGAAACGGGCACGTCGGGCGGCGTAGCGTTTGTTCGCCGCAGCCAGCGCCTTGTTTGCGCTACGCAGTGCCAGCGCTCGGCGCGCTTGTTCCTCCCGGCGCCACAACCATTCCCGCTGACGTGCCAGAATCTGGCGGATACGGATCCACATGGCTCACCCACACCCACTCGAGGGTCGACCATTCGGCGGCATCACACGATTCTCCTTCCGGAATCCGCGCCGAGCACGCGTGGGTAGGGGCAGGTCGTCGACACTGCCGGCTGCGGGGCTGTGAACAGACTCAGGCCGACCTTACCGGGCTCGTCGTGGTAGCGCAAGGCACCGGCATACCAGGCGAACTGCGCGCCGCTGAGTGCTCGCCGCCGCGGGCCGGAAAATGGCGCCGCCGGCGGCGCGACGGCGGCTCACCTGCGCCCATTCGCGCCTGGCGGGCATCATTCTGTACGTACCGATTACGAGAATGTGCGGAATCAGAGTATCCATTCGCGGCTTCGGCTGCTAAGAGTATGGCTCCCTACCAAAGTCACGCCGGCCGCGTCCCTCGCGGGAACAGCCTACTGCTGCCGTGGATTGACAGAACGAGGCGCGATCGGTCCGCCTCGTCAACGCACTCCCGGGTTGGCTCGGGTGTCCGTCACGTCTCTCGACCCAGTGTCCGCAAACGTTTCGGCAAGGAGGACAGCTTGTCACAGGCACTCACTCTCTCCCCGATCGATTCTGTATCGAGCCCCTCGGTCCCGGCGGCTTACCGCCGGGATGGCCATCGTCTTCAAACGGCGCCAACAGGCTGGTCCGTCCTATGACGACCACCGAACGGTCGCAGACCGAGATCTCCCAGGCCCCCGGCCCCCGGCCCGGCAGAGACCAGTCCCCGCGGCGGAGCCAAGCGCTCGCGGTCTTCGTCGATGAACGCGGGATCGAGGCCGCCCTCCGCTTGTTCAAACGGATCCTGCTCAAAGAGGGGCTGCTCAAAGATCTCAAGCGGCACGCGCATTTCGAAAAGCCGGGCGATCGCAAGCGCCGCAAGATTCGTGAATCCATTCGCCGCCGGCGCCGGCAGGCGGCGCGAGCCCGAGAACGTTATGGAGACCGCTCATGAGCAAGGACGACCTGTTGCAAATTCATGGCAGAGTGACGGAGCTCATGGCCGGCGGTCACTTTCGCATCACGGGGGATAATGGGCGGCAATTCTTCGCCCGCGTCAGCGGCCGCCTGCGCCGCTTCCACATCAAGGTGATCCCGGGTGACCACGTCACGATCGCGGTGTCGCCGTACGACCCGACGCACGGACTGATCGTCCATCGCGGGTA
>DATIWI010000167.1:0-3346 GCA_035519475.1 Opitutaceae bacterium | reverse complement strand
GCCAACACGCATGACTTGAGAGTAGGGACCGATCCGCGGGACGCGTGGAGTCCCGACAACCTGGGGTCGAGGTGCCATCTCGCCTCCGATCTCAACTTCGTTCACTCGTACGTAGTAACCCTCAACAAAGCCGCCCAACGCGCACGATAACCTGCGGCGGCTGAGCAATGCGAAGCCGGCGGCAGGTTCATCGTGATGTTATCCGGCCGGATCGGCTTCTGTGGGTTCCGGAAAATCTGAGAGGGGATTTCCGGAAATTCTGGGAGGTCGCGGCGATGATGCCGCCGGCTCCTGGGTCAGGTCAAGTGCGCTGTGGCGGGTGCGGTAGGAGGGCCCGCGCAGCTCGAGGTGGCGGCCCCGTTCGAGCACCCGGTCGAGGATGGCCTGAGCGAGATCCGGATCGTGGAGGACCCGGCCCCAGGCACTGAGCGGCTTGTTGGTCGTGAACAGCGTGGGGCGGTGATGCAGGTGGCGCTCATCGACGACGTGGAAGAGGAGGTTGGCGGCATCGGTCCCATAGCTGAGATACCCGACCTCATCGATGACGAGGACGTGGGGATGCGTGTACGCCGGCAGGGCATGGCGGAGGCGGCCCTTGCGCACCGCGATGGTGAGCTCGTCGATGAGCGCCGTCGCCGTGGTGAAGCGCGCCTCGAATCCGTTCTGGATGGCGCGATAGGCGATGGCGACGGCGAGGTGCGTCTTACCCGTCCCGGGCGGGCCGCTGGCGATGAGTCCGAGGCCCTGCGTGACCAGTTCGGGGCCGAGGAAGCTGCCGAGCGCCGTCAAGCGGATGCTGGTCTGAAAGGTGAAGTCGAACTCGTCGATGGTCTTCAGGAAGGGGAAGCGCGCTCGGCGCACGCAGCGCTGAATCCGGGTCTGGGCGCGATGGGCGACTTCCTCGGCCATCAGCACGGCGAGGAACTCGCGGTAGGCCAGGCCCTCCTGCTCGGCGCGCTGGGCCAGATCCGGGTAGAGCCGGCGGACCGTCGGCAAATGCAGCCGTCGGAGCACGCCGTCGAGATCGATCGCCGACGCCGTGAGCGTCACCGCACGCCCTCTACGGCGCCGGATCGGGGGATACCGACATAGCCACCCCCCTCGTCCGCGTGGCGCCTGGAGGCTCTCCGGGGCTCGCCGCGCGCGGCGTCCAGGCCGCGGAGCCGGGCCGCGACGTATTCGGCCCCGATGGCGCGCTGCCGGAGGCCCGCCGTGAACGCGGCGAGGAGGCGCTCGGGGCCGTGCGCCTGCAGCAGCGTGAAGCACTGCTCCACATCGGGACGCCAGCCGGTGGGGCGGCGATGGATCAACTCGGTGAGCCAGGCTTCGGCGGCCGCCCCGAGTTCCCACAGGCTCTGGCGCTGGTAGTACAGGCGCGCGCGCGCACCGCGGACCACGTCGAGCATGGCCGCGCGGTGCTCGGGCAGTAAGCTGGCCTCCCCGTGGGCGAGCCGGCGATGCCGGGCCATGTGCCCGGCCTTGGTGATGATCTCGACGTGCTCGGGATAGAGCTGGAGCGTGGCGGACTGCCCGATACTCTCTGGCGGCATCGAGTACTCGCGCCCGTCGTGGAGCACGCGCGCCCGGGCTGTCACCACCACCGGGATCTTCACCGCGTAGTGGGCCGGAGCGATCGGCATGGGGCGCAGCCGCTCGCGTTCCTGCGTGAGGCGCACGCTGGGAATGACGCCCGTCGCGCGGCTGGGGCGCCGCGTGTTGACCTCGGTGAGCCACTGGGTCAACTGCGCCTGCAGGTCCGCCCGGTTCTGAAAGCGGCGGCACTTGAAGAAGCTCCCCTTGACCCAGCCCACGAGATTTTCCACGGCGCCCTTCTGCTGGCCGGCGCGGGGCCAGCAGAGCTCGGGGGCAAAGCGGTAGTCCAGCGCCACCTGGCCAAAGATGGAGTTCCAGACGATCAGATCGCCCTTGCGCGAGACCACCACGGTCTTGGGGTTGTCCCAGACCGTAACGAGCGGGACGCCCCCGAACGTCTCGAACGCGGCCAGCAGGGCGCGGATCAGGCTCTCCTCGCGTTCGTCGGTCACGAGATGGACATCGACGACCCGACTCCACTTCAGCCGGCTGGCGAAGAAGTGCACGCGTTCCACTTTGCCGCTCAGATAGCGGACGTCGACCTGGCCGAAGTCGTGCTGGCTGAACTCGCCGGGAACGCCCTCGAAGCGGACCAGCGGCGCCGCCGTCGGCCGCCGCAGCCGTCGGATCAACTCGTACAGGGCGCTCTTGCCGCCGCCGTAGCCGGCCTCCCGCGCCCGGCGCAGCAACTCCACGCCAGGCAGGGCGCTGTCCTCCGTCAACCAGGTCTCCAGGTGGGGGGTCCACGGCGTCGCCTGCGAGGGTCGGCCGATGCCGCGCGCCGGTGTCCCCGCCGCGGGGTCGCTCGTCGTCACCGGCGCTTCCCGTTCGATCCGGCGCACGCTCTGCACCGAGACGCCGGTCTGACTCGCTACCGCGGCCTGGGCCATGTGCACTGCCCGCAGAATCTGGATCTCATGCCGGATCATGGCTCCGATCACTCCTCCTCCTTCCCGAGGCGGCGCTGCGCGACCGCCGCGCTCGAGAAGAGCGTGATCCAGGAGCTTCCCCTGACCTACCAGAATTTCCGGAAAGGGAGCTACCAGAGTTTCCGGAACTCACAGACCCGGCCTCGTCAGCTCCTCCCATGGCAAGAGGGACGACCGTGTCCGTTGCCGTGCGTTCCTCAGGCGAGTTCCGAGGGGGGCCGGCATGACGGAGCCGCCGATGCGTTCTTCGCAGCCCCCAGGGAACGCAAATCAACGCCCAGCCTGTTTCCGGCGGGACTCCGCCGACTTCTTGCCGGCCGCGCGCGCCGCCGCCCGCTTCTCCGGCGACGTCACCTGACACCGCCGGCAGACATAGGTCGCCGGCTCGGCGCAGGACAGCGGCCATCGCTTCTCGCCGCAGGAGACGCACGCCACCTCCCAGGTCCGCGGCTGGGTGTGCATCGCGCACCCGCAGGTCGGACAGGTCAGCCCAGGCGATCCCGCTCCCGCCCCCTTGTCTGCTCCATCACCATCGATCCGATGATGCGATGAGGCGCCGCTATCCACGCGCGTCCTCATCGCTCCGGCACCGAGCCGCATCATCGGAGCCACCAAGCGGTGAGGCCCCGCCATCCGCGTGGGCCCTCACCACCTCACCGGCGTACGCAGGTCCCGGGACGGCCGGACGCGGTGCAGGGGCGCCGGCGGCGTCCTCCGCCGCATCCTCGCCACCGGCTCCGTACCTCGCGCGCAGATCGCCGAGCTGCTCGGCGTCGAGCACGTAGCACCAGCGCCGGTGCCCGCCGTTCCACAGCTGCCGGCGG
>DATIWI010000166.1:0-11360 GCA_035519475.1 Opitutaceae bacterium | reverse complement strand
CCGAGACCTGCAGATCCACCGCCGCCACGCCCACCAGCGCGGCATTCGTGACGCTCACCTGCACGCCCGTGAAGCTCTCGGTGCCCTTCGTGACCGAGGCCATCGAGAACGAGGCCCCCGCCACCGAGAAGCCCACCGCCGAGCTCGTATCGATCGTGCTGCGGTCGGTCCCGCCGCTGCCAAACGCCGCGCCCGTGCCCACGAACAGACTGGCATTGGTCACCGTGAAGCTGAGCACGTTCGCCCCCGCCAGCGTGCCCGCCACCCCCAGCGCCGCGTTGCCCGTCACCACATCCATCGTCACGATGTCCAGCGTCAGCCCGTTGGCCGGAATCACCGCCACCACGTTGCCCGGCCCGATATTGAGCGAGCCCCCGGCCACCACACTGAGCTGCTGCGCGCTCGTGATCGCCAGCGCCGGCAGCAGGTTCGCCGCCGTCGAGGGCACCGTCGTCGCGCTGTCCCAGTCAATCCGCGGCCCGCCCACCACGCTGGACTTATTCAACTTGATAGTGCCGGACGCCCGAAGATCAATCGCATCGATGCCGAGCAACTGCGCATTCGCGACACTCGCCTCCGCGCCCACGAAGCTGGTCGTGCCCTTGCTGACCACCGCCAGGCCGAGGCTCGCGCCGGTCATCAGGAAACCGACCGCGCCGGCCGGCGTGTCGATGCCGTTGCGACCGCCGTTCAATTGCGCCCCCGTCCCGAGGAACAGGTTCGCCCCGCTGATCGTCAGCGCGAGTACGTCCGCACCATCGATCGTTCCATCCGTGGCGCTGAACCCCGTGATCGCAGCATTGCCCGTCACGACGTCGGCAGTCGCGATCTCCAACGTGAGGTTGCTAACCACGGCCACCACATTGCCCGGACCGATATCGAGCGAACCGCTTGCAACTACCGAGAGCCGCTGCGTCTGGTCGACCGTCAGCGTCGGCAACAGTCCCGCCGGCGTCGTGCTAGCCGTCGCCCAGTCGATCCGCTGGCCGTCCGACCGGCTCGTCTGGTTCAATTTGGCAGAGCCCGTGACCCGCAGATCCACTCCGGATGCGCCGATGAGGTCCGCATTCGTGAGGCCGATTTCCACCGCCGTGAAGCTGTCGGTCAGCTTCTTTACGGAGGCCATGGAGAACGACGCTCCCGTCACTGAGAAGCCCACTGCCCCGGTCGTGTCGATCGTGCTGCGGTCGGTCCCGCCGCTGCCAAACGCCCCGCCCGTCCCCACGAACAGGTTCGCACCGGAAAGGGTGAAGGCAAACACGCTCGCACCGTTCAGAGTGCCGATAGTCGTATTGCCGGTGACTACATCGGCGGTCGCCGCCTCGAGCGTCAGAGTCCCGATCACGGCCACCAGGTTGCCCGGGCCGATGTTCAGCGAAGCACTGCCCGAAGCCGAAAGCTGCTGCGCCTTGGTGATCGAAAGCCCCGAAATCTGATTGGTCGCCGTAGAAGGCACCGTCGTCGCCGTCGCCCAGTCAATCCGTTCGCCGTCCGTGCGGCTGGTCTGGTTGAGTTTGACGGTGCCCGAGACCTGCAAATCCATCGAGGCCACCCCGACCAGGGCGGCGCTCGTGACGGACGCCTGAACCCCCGTGAAGCTTTCGGTGCCGGCGGTGACACGGGCAAGGGTCACGTTGGCGCCCGTCGCACTGAAGCCGGTCGCACCCGTGGTCACGATGCCGCTGCCCGTTCCGTTCAGGGAACCGCCGGATCCTACGAAGAGACTGGCACCCGTCACAGAGACCGACCAGAGCCTCGCACCGCTCAAAGTTCCCGACGTACCGAGATCCGCGTTCCCGGTGATCACATCCACCGTCTGGGGAGCCGACCAGGCGACCCCACCATCTGGCGCCACCGCCACCACGGACCCGCCGCCGATGTCCAAGCCTGTATTGCCGCCTCGATCGTCGATGGTCCCCGTGACGACACCGAGGTCGTCGACGATGAACGCGTCGTTCGCGTTGGCGGCCCCAGTCAGGTTCTCGATCAGGCCGAAGCTGACCGGGGCGAACCCGGCAACGGTCACCGTACCCGCGTTCAGGCCGGTGAGGTTCCAGATCGTGTAGGCATCGATCCCGACTTCGACGGTATCGTTGAATCCGGCAAGCAACCCGACGAGCGTGCCCACATCGTCATAGAAGCCGTCGGCCGCGCCCGCCCCGGAAACGTGAACGTCGGCAATTCCAGCGACGCCCCCATGATTCACAATGGTGAAAGTGATCGGGCCGGAATCGATACCGTCCTCAGCGGCGAGGGTGCCCCCGCCCCAGTTCATCGGCCCAGATGCGGGGGCAGCATCCGGCTGAACAAAGCTCGCGGCATTGCCAAGCAATACGCGCTGGCCAGTTCCAAGAAATGCGTCCATCACCGCCGGGCCCGACCCGTCCGCCAAGCCGACCTCGTGCCCGAGCTCGTGCACCAGAACTGTGAGCAGATCCATCCGGCCGAAGGCTTCACTGCCACGGGCCGCTACGAGCCGCGCCGAGCCAACCATGATGGCGAACTCGGACGAAACTCCGGGAGTCGGGTCTATGAACCAGCCGTAGCCATCGGCTTCTGGATCGATAGAAATCCTATTGCCCTCCGTCCAGCCCAATACTCCGTCCGGCAGGTCGGCAACATGCACTTCAACTTTGGCGAGGCGGTCAATTTGGTCTTGGGTGAGACCAGCTGCAGACCAAACTGCGAGGGCTTGTTCTAGGACGGGGGCGAGAGCCTGATCGGTCAGGCTCGGTGCAGGATTCTGTGCGGCTGCAGCAAGGCTGGGCTCGCTGCGGAGGGATTCAAGTTTGTTGGTGCTTGCGGCGTCAGTGCCAGGCGGCGCGCGCGGCGATGCGTCGGTATTTACCTCGGAAACCGGCGCTGCCTGAGAAGCGAAAAGCCCCCCTTCGTCAGTATTTGCCGAATCGGTGGGGCTTGCTTCACTGCTAGATTTGGTTTCAACCGCAACGAGTGCGGCGCCGAACTGGTCGTCGGCCGGAGGCGCGCGCGGCAGCTGCACGTCCGTTGGCGAAGAAACCGGCAAACCGCCGTCGCCCGCATTGACGGGCGAAGAATCGTTGGTTGATGGCGATTTTTCCTGCGACGCAACAACCGCCGCCGCCTGCAGGAACTGGGCGGCCGGCGAATCTTCCGAATCCGCGGATTCGGTGGCTGCTACCGGGGCCTGCTTATCGCTCGCCGGGGCTTGCGCGGTCGCGGCTTGCGCGTCTTCGGCGGAGTTCGCCTGCCAGCCTGCGGGCCAGGCTACGCTTAGATTTTCTTGGGCTGCCTGGCCAGCGTGGTTGCCGCTGTCGACGGTCCCTGTGTCGGCGGCTTGGCCGGCGTCGTGCTGCTGGACCACCGCGTTGGGGGATGCGTTGTCCGAATTCGATACCGCAGCGGCCAGCGCCGGGCCGGCGACGGCCATGGCGAGCGGGTCAGCGGAAAGGAGAACGCGGGGCTCGAGCGGCTCGAGACGGTACTTGCCGGGCGCCCGCGCCTTGACCGGCCCTGGCGCGCGCTCACGCGAGCCCGCTTCAGGCAAATCAGACCGTTCGCGGTTCTTCAACCAGCCGAGCAAATCGACGCCCCCCAAGCGCGCCAAGCCAACGCGCAGTTAATCATGAATACCCATGCCCGAACAAGACAGCCGGCCCGTTTTTGCCGCTATCCCCGCCCGTATATTTCGTCCAGCGAAAGCCCCTTCCCGTATCCCGGATTTCCGAGACGTGCGCCACCCTTGGTCACGCGCACTGCGCAGTACTTGAATTCGGGGATCTTCCCGAATGGATCGAGCTTGGGGTTGGTCAGAATGTTTGCCGCCGCCTCGTAGAAGGCGAACGGGATGAACACGGCGCCCCGCGGTGTGCCTTCATCCGTTCTTGCATATAGGGATATCTTCCCCCGGCGCGACTCCACGGTGATGAGCTCGCCGGGCTCGGCCCCGAGCGCGGCGAGGTCCAGCGGGTGGATCGAGCAGACCGGCTCGGGCTCGATCGCATCGAGCACGCTCGCGCGCCGGGTCATGGCGCCGGTGTGCCAGTGCTCCAGCTGCCGTCCGGTGATCAGCACCACCGGATATTCCCGGTCCGGCCGCTCGTCCGCCGGAATGATGTCGGCCGGGACGAATTTCGCCCTTCCGGTCGCCGTCGGGAAGACCTCGGTGAAGACCACGGGCTGGCCCGGATCGCCTTCGTTCTCGCAGGGGTAGACGACGCAGGAGTCGCGCTCCAGGCGGTCCCAGGTGATGCCAGCGATGGAATTCATCCCTTTGCGCATTTCATCAAAGACGTCTTTTGGCCTTTCATAAGACCAATTCAAACCGATGCGCTTCGCGATTTCGTTGATGATCCACAGGTCCGGCCTCGCATCGCCGGGCGGCTCGATCGCCTTGCGGCCGAGCTGCACCATGCGGTCGGTATTGGTCACGGTGCCGTCCTTCTCGGGCCAGGCGGTCGCTGGCAGGACGACATCGGCGAGGTAGCAGGTCTCGGTGAGGAAGATGTCCTGCACCACGAGGTGCTCGAGCTTTGCCATCGCCGCGCGTGCGTGCTCGACGTCGGGATCCGACATCGCCGGGTTCTCGCCCATGATGTACATGCCGCGGACTTGTCCGGCGTCGGCCGCGCGGATCACCTCGACCACCGTCAGGCCGGGCTTGGTCTCGAGCTTCGCGCCCCACAGCGCCTGGAAGCGCTTGTTCGCCTCCGGGTTGTCGACGCGCTGGTAGTCGGGGTACATCATCGGGATCAGCCCCGAATCGGAGGCGCCCTGGACGTTGTTCTGGCCGCGCAGGGGATGCAGGCCGGTGCCGGGGCGCCCGACCTGCCCGGTCATCAGCGAAAGCGCGATCAGGCAGCGCGCGTTGTCGGTACCGTGCACGTGCTGCGAAATGCCCATGCCCCAGAGGATCATCGAGCCCTTCGAGGTCGCGAACAGGCGCGCCACCTCGCGCAGCGTCTGCGCCGGGATGCCGCAAATGGGCGCCATCTTCTCGGGGGAATAGTTCTTCGCGTTCTCCTTGAGCGCCTCGTATCCGCTGGTCCGGTCGGCGATGAATTTCTTGTCTACGAGATCCTCATCGATGATCGTATGGATGATGGCGTTCAGCATCGCCACGTCGGTGTCCGCATTGAATTGCAGGACATATGCCGCATGCCGCGCGAGCTCGGTGCGGCGCGGGTCGGCGATGATCAGCTTGGTGCCGTTCCTCGCCGCGTTCTTCATCCAGGTCGCGGCCACCGGGTGGTTCACAGTCGGGTTGGCGCCGATGACGAGCACCACTTCGGCGTTCATCACGTCGCTGACCTGGTTCGACACCGCGCCCGAGCCCACGCCTTCCAGCAGCGCAGCGACCGACGAGGCGTGGCACAGCCGCGTGCAGTGGTCGACGTTGTTGGTGCCGAAGCCCGTGCGCACGAGCTTCTGGAAGAGGTAGGCCTCCTCGTTGGAGCCCTTGGCCGAGCCGAACCCGGCGAGCGCGAACCTGTCCTGGTCGCGGATCCGCTTCAGGCCCGCGGCGGCGAGGTCCAGGGCTTCCTCCCAGCTCGCCTCGCGGAACGCCTCGCTCCAGTCGCCCGGGTCGACGGCGAAATGGGCGCTCTTCGGCACGCCCGCCTTGCGGACCAGCGGCTTGGTGAGGCGCTGCGGATGCTGCACGTAGTCGAAGCCGTAGCGGCCCTTGACGCACAGGCGTCCGTGGTTCGACGGGCCGTCGCGGCCGCTGACGAACTTGATGACGTTGCTGCCCGTTTGCACGTGGTAGGTGAGCTGGCAGCCGACGCCGCAGAACGGGCACACCGAGTCCACCTTCTTGTCGACCGGCTCCAGACCCGCCCCTCGCGCGGGCATCAGCGCACCGGTCGGGCAGGCCTGCACGCATTCGCCGCAGGCGACGCAGGTCGAAGCGCCCATCGGATCGTCGAAATCGAACACGATCTTCGATTCCGCCCCGCGCCACGCGTAGCCAATCACGTCGTTCACCTGCTCTTCGCGGCAAGCGCGCACGCAGCGAGTGCACTGGATGCAGGCGTCCAGGTTCACTGCGATCGCGGGATGGGAAACGTCCTGCCGCACTTTTTCCCTTGCTGGGAACCGCGGTTTGCCGACGCCGAGCTTGCGGGCCCAGGCGTCGACCTTGTTGTTCAACGTGTACTGCGTCTGCGCCATGTCGGAGAGCAGGAGCTCCAGCACCATCTTCTGCGAGGCGAGCGCGCGCGGACTGTCGGTGGTGACCTCCATGCCCTGCGTCGGGAAGCGACAGCAGGACGGTGCCAGCACGCGTTCGCCCTTCACCTCGACCACGCAGGCGCGGCAGTTGCCGTCGGGCCGCAGCGTGCGCGAATAGCACAGGTGCGGAATCGAAATGCCGTTCTGGCGCGCCGTCTCGATGATGGGCTCGTCGGGCCGGCCGACCACGGTCTTGCCGTTCAGCTTGAACTCGATCGGCAGCGTGGCGAGCTGTTTCGTGCTGATGCGGTCCATGGCGCTTTTCTCCCTAGCCCACTTCCTGCGGGAAGTATTTCATCACGGACAGCGCCGGGTTCGGCGCCGCCTGGCCCAGGCCGCAGATCGAGGCGTCCATCATGGCCTGTGAGAGTTCCTTCAGCAGCGGTTGGTTCCATTGCTTGGCGGCCATCAGCCCCAGCGCCTTGGCCGTGCCCGCCCGGCAGGGGGTGCACTGGCCGCAGGATTCGTCCTTGAAGAACTTCATCAGGTTCCGGGCGGCGCCCGCCGCCTTGTCGCGATCCGAGAGAATGATGACGGCCGCGGAGCCGATGAAGCAGCCGTGCGGCTGCAGCGTATCGAAGTCGAGGGGAATGTCGCCCATGGACGCGGGGAGGATCCCGCCCGATGCGCCGCCCGGAAGGTAGCCGTAGAAGACGTGGCCCTCGAGCATGCCGCCGCAATATTCGACGATCAGCTGATTCGCGGTGATGCCGGCGGGCGCAACGTGCACGCCGGGCTTCTTCACGCGGCCCGACACCGAGAACGAGCGCAGGCCCTTGCGGCCGTTCCTGCCTTGCGCGGCGAACCAGGCGCCGCCCTTCTCTACGATTTCCCGCACCCAGTACACCGTCTCGAAGTTGTGCTCGAGCGTCGGGTAGCCGAACAGGCCGACCTGCGCGACATAGGGCGGCCGCAGCCTCGGCATGCCCCGCTTGCCTTCGATGGATTCGATCATCGCGGACTCTTCGCCGCAGATGTAGGCGCCGGCCCCGCGCCGAAGGTGAATGGGAGGCAATGGAAACGATTTCTGCGCTTTCAACCTGGAAAGCTCTTTTTCCAGAATCGAACGGCAACCTGCGTACTCGTCGCGCAAATAGATGTAGATTTCGCCCACCCCGGCGCACCACGCCGCGACCAGCATGCCTTCCAGGAACCGGTGCGGATCGCGCTCGAGGAAATAGCGGTCCTTGAACGTGCCCGGCTCGCCCTCGTCGATATTCACGGCCATCAGGCGCGGCGCCGGCTCCGCGGCGACGATCTTCCATTTGCGCCCGGTTGGGAAGCCGGCGCCGCCCAGGCCGCGCAGCGTGGAATCCTCCATGATTCCGGTGATCTCTTCGCGCGTGCGCTTGCCGGCGAGGCAATCGGCGATCAGTCTGTAGCCGCCCTGCTTCCTGTAGTCATTGAAATCGATGTAGGGGCCCACCGCGCAGCGCGTTTGGCTCGCCGCGATCGCCTTTTCCACGGAGGAAACGGAAGCATTCAAGATCGGGTTCTGGCCCACCACGGCTACCGGGGCCGATTCGCAGCGCCCGACGCAGGGAGCGTGCAGAACGCGGACGTTGTCGCCGAGGATGCCCGGCAGCTTATCCAGCAGGGCTTTGGCGCCGCCCATTTCGCAGGAAAGCGAATCGCACACGCGGACGGTCAGCGGCGCGGGCGGCCATTCGCCCTCCTTGACCACGTCGAAGTGGTGGTAAAACGTCGCGACCTCGAAGACCTCGGCCTGGGACAGGCCCATTTCGCGCGCCAGCGCCGCAAGGTGCCGCGCCGCGAGCCGGCCGTAGCGGTCCTGGATGCGGTGCAGGTTCTCGATCAGCAGGTCGCGGCGGCGCGGCTCCGCGCCGTAGGCGCCGCGCGCCTCTTCCAGCAGCGCCCTGACCTCCTCGAGCGCCGCCGGATCGACGCCGCGGCCCTTGAGGCCGAACCTTGTCTTGCCGCCCTTTTTCACACGCCGATTATGGGCGCGGCGCGGCGCGAAAATTCTTGACTGCGGTCAAGCGGGCCCCCGAAGCTAGCGCAGTCGCCAGCGACCGCTTTCTTCCACGGCTCGTTCAGCGAGCGCCAGCTCCCGCAGGTGCTGCTCGATGGTGCGGCGCTCGGCGTCTTCGTAGAACAGTTCGCTCAGCTGCGGCGGGTATACGAAGCGGTGCGCGACGAGTTCCGCCAGAGTCGAGGGCCGTTGGCGCAGGTAATCCGCGATCGCCTCTTCCCGCGCGGCGAGCCGCGAGGCGAAGGCCTTCAGCAATCCGAGAAAGGACTCGCGTTCGGTGATGACCCCCTTGTGGTGGGATGTGATCCACACCCTCGCCGGAATGTCCTTCACGCGCTCGAGCGTCCTGCGGAACTCGCCGAGGCTTGAGGTTGCGTCGCCGTAGTAGGGGCCGAACGACGACAGGTCGATGTCGCCTATGAAGGCGATTGCGCCGGGTTCGACCAGCAGCGCGCAATGCCCGCGCGTATGCCCCGGCAGGTGGAACGCCGTCACGCGCACGCCGCCGCCCAGGTCCCAGCCGGCGCCGTCGCGGTAAGGCTGCGCGTCCGGGCGCGGGACATAGTGGAATTTCCGCTCGATCATGGCGCGCATGGCCTCCAGCACGCCGGGGGCGTAGCCGTAGTGGCGCGCGAGTCCTTCCCAGCTGCGCGCGGCCTCGACGTCGAGTTCATGCACCTGCACCGGCGCGTCCGGCAGGCGGTGCAGGCCCGCCATGTGGTCCTCGTGCACGTGGCCGAGAATGACCAGGTCGGCGTCGAGCAGCTCGGCGCCGAGCCGGTTGGCGACCAGCGGCGTGTCGAACGCGACGAGCGTGTCCGCGCCGCGCACCATGACCTGGTTGCCGTCCGGATACTTGCCGGACTTCTCGCCCAGGTAGACGCTGACCGGCCCGTGCCGGATGGTCGCTGCCGGCATTTCCTATTGCGCCACGGTCAGCGGCAGCGCCTTCATGCCGCGGAACACCATCGAGTTGAGCCACTCGATGCGCGCCTCCGGCACCGCCAGCCCGATCTTGCGCCAGCGCCTCAGCACGGCCGGCAGGGCGACCTGGCCCTCCATGCGCGCGAGCGGAAAGCCGAGGCAGATGTGCGCGCCGAAGCCGAACGTCAGGTGCGCGGGGCCGCCGCGTGCCAGGCGCAGCCGGTCCGGCTGCTCGTAGGCTTCGGGATCGCGGTTGGCGGCGTTCAGCATGATGAACACGCGCTCGCCGGGCCTGAGGCGCCTGCCGCGCAACTCCTGCTCGACTTTCACGACGCGCACCTGCGCACCGCTCGGACCGTCGTAGCGCAGCAACTCCTCGATGGCGCGCGGCGCCAGCTCCGGATCCTCCCGCAGCGACTCAAGTTCCCGCGGGAAACGCAGGAGCGACAGCAGGCCGTTGGCGATGTGGTTGGTGGTCGTCTCGTGTCCCGCGAACAGCAGCAGAATGCAGGTTGCCACAAGTTCGTCCTCCGACAGGGAATCTTTTCCTTCCCGAAGATGTACGAGTTCCGAAAGAAGATCGTTTCTCGGGGTCTTGCGCCGATCCTGGATCAATTCGAGAAAGAAGGCAGCCATCTCCTTGGTCGCGCTTTCCGCGATGTCGTACTTGTCCTGCGACATGCGCGAGCTGCCGATGAACAGCGCCATGTCGTCCGACATGCGCTTCACCTGCGTCAGCGCCTCGCGCGGCACGCCGAGCATCGCCATGATGACCAGCGCCGGCAGCGGGCCGGCAAAATCGGCGATGAAATCCACCTGCGAGTGGTTGCCGACGCGCTCGAACAGCCAGTCGACCAGCTCCTCCACGGTCGGGCGCATCGCGTTCATCGACTGCAGGTTGAACACTTTGCTCGCGAGGCGCCGCAGGCGCGTGTGCTCGGGCGGGTCGCGGAACACCATCCAGTGCGTGAGGTAGCGGATGATCTGGCCGATGCGCTCTGCCTCCGCGCCCGGCAGCGAGGCGAAAAAGGGCCGCAGGCGGTCCGAGGATATCTCCCTGTCGAGGCAGACCGCCTTGACGTCGTCGTAGCGCGTGAGCACCCAGGCCTTGAGCCGGGGACTCCAGTGCACCGGCTCCTGCTCGCGCATGCGCCGGTAGAGCGGAAACGGATCGCGCAGGAACTCGGGCGTGTCGGGGCGGAAATCGATATCGCTGGCTGTTTCCGTGCGCATGCCGTCCATTATGTTGCATTGATCCTGCAATGAAAACGAGGTATGTTGATCCGTCCCTCTCGCTTTCGGGAAATTCCATGATTCGCGGCGCCGCGCTCCTGCTTGCCCTGTCGTTCGTCGCCGGCCCCGGCCTCGCCCAGGGACTGGACGGCCGCCTGAGAAAAATTGCCGACGCCAAGGCGATCACCATCGCGTACCGCGTCGATTCGACTCCGTTCTCCTTCATGAACGACAGCAAGGAGATTGTCGGTTACTCCATCGACCTGTGCAGGCGCGTGGTCAACTCGATCGAGGCCCAGCTCAATATCCGTGGCCTGCAGGTCAAATGGCTGCCAGTGACCTCGCAGAACCGCTTCGACGCGGTTGCCAGTGGCCAGGCCGATATGGAATGCGGCTCGAGCACCGTAACGCTGACGCGCCTGAAGCAGGTGGATTTCTCCAGCTACATCTTTCTCGAGACCACCGGCCTGATGGCGAAGACCGCCTCGGGACTGCGCTCGCTGTCCGACATGTCGGGCAAGAAGATCGCGGTGGTCACCGGCACCACCAACGAGGCCGCGGTGAACCGGCAGCTCAAGCTGCGCCAGATCTCGGCCACCGTGGTCCAGTTCAAGTACCGCGACGACGCGTTCGCCGCGCTCCAGGAAGACCGCGTAGACGCGTTCGCCGGCGACCGGCTCCTGCTGGTCGGCGTCGCCACGCAGGCCAAGGATCCGCGCGCGCTCGCGTTGCTGCCCGACGAACTCTCCTTCGAGCCCTACGGCATCGTGCTGCCCCGCAACGATTCATCGTTCCGCCTGGCGGTCAATGCCGGACTCGCGCGCCTCTACAGCACAGGGGAAATCGTCGAAATCTTCGGTCGCTGGTTCCACGACCTGGGCGAACCGGGCCCGGTCTTACAGTCGATGTTCCTGCTCGGCGCGATCCCCGAATAGCGCTCCCGCATCCCGCATGAAGACCAAACCGCTCGGGCGCACCGGCGTCCAGGTATCGGAGCTGT
>DATIWI010000165.1:0-2656 GCA_035519475.1 Opitutaceae bacterium | reverse complement strand
CAGGGAAGCCAGCAGCTTCATTTCCGCCCGGCCCTTGCGCTCCCTCAACGCCTGTGCATCGAAACCATCACTCCGGTCTGCACCATGCCGGTACACATTCCCGTCGCGGACAGCCACTCCGAGGTTAGGGAACCACGCGGTCTGCTCGGCAATCTTCAGCGCGGCTTCCAGGTCGCGCCGGGCTTGCTCGCGGCGTTCCCGCTGAGCCTGCTTGTACTCATCATTTGTGAGCGTCACCGGCGGTGTCCCGTGGCCCTCTGCGACCAGTCGGTCATACTCAAGCTGGGCAGGCAAGCTCAGGTCCGATCGGCTCACCCCGAAATCAAGGGCGTACCTGGCCTCTTCAGACGGCGTCATCGCCATCGCCATCATCTTCTTCCGCAGCTGAAATCAAGGAGACAAGACCCTCGGCTGACGGAGCAAGCCAAGGGCCGATGAGATCCTACGCTTCTTAATACGTGAGCCAGCCTGTGGCCAAAACGGGCAGGACCGGCTTGTTCCTTAACAGAGAGGCCGGGGGTCAGGGGCGAGCCCGCAGGCAGAGCGCGAACACGGCCAGCGCGCCCAGCACTATCAGCCAGGCCACCAGGCCCCCCAGCCAGCCGAGCACCGCAGAGGCCATTACCAGGATCGCCAGCAGGACGACGGCCAGGACCGGCGACTGGGTACGGATCTTTGCTCTAAGAAAATGCGGCCTCATATCAGAAGAATAGCACGAATATTCGATATGTGACAGCCTGCCTTCACCTTCCAATCCGCCGACCATGATCTGATCGCACATCCTGCAGTGCAAGGACCCGCCTCACGGCCGCGCCTCCCGAGGCGTATGCGCGCCGCCATCGTCCGAAATGCGCTTGCCGGAACCCCGCCCCGTCTTGCTATCGTCGTCCCGGTCGCCCGGACCCGCCTTGGCCCGGGCTCAACGTTTCTCATCCGCCCGGTGTCGGGGGCGGCGGCGAGGGCGCGTGTCCCGTCCCGCCGCAGTTCTGGACGTCCCCGGCGGGCCACGGGTCGCATCTTTCTGCAGCACTCAGGCGCCGGCGACACCGCGTGGCTCACCCCGCCGGGCGGCGATGAAGGACACTCTCATGCCCCGCGCCGCTACCGGCTACCGTTCCTTGCTGCGCACTCCCGGTACCGCCGCCGCCTTCTTCTTCGCCGCCGCTGCTGGCCGCGTCGGTATCGCCATGACCGGTCTCGGCCTGGTCTGGCTGCTGCACGCCCGCACCGGCTCCTACGCCACCGCCGGCCTTGCCGCCGCCGGTTTCGCCCTCGCCGAGGCTCTGATCGGCCCGCAGCTTGCCCGCCTGATCGACCGGTTCGGCCAGACCCACATCCTGCCGTTCTGCCTCCTGGCCCACGGCGGCGCTATCGCCGTTGTCCTTATGTCCATCACTCCAGCAGCGCAGATCGCCGCCGCGACCTGCGCCGGTGCGGTCGTTCTCCAGCTCGGCGCCCTGTCCGGGGCCCGCTGGGCACATCTGCTGCGCGGCGAGCGAGCCGACGAGCTGCCCACCGCCTTCGCGCTGGAGTCGCTGGCGCGCCGGACACGCGCGCAGCGGACGGACCTTGCTGCGGCCGGCCTTTCTCCTCCTCGCACTGCTCAACCTGGCTATCGGGCTGTTCTTCGGCACCATGGGTGTCTCGGTGAGCTCCTTCGCCACCGGTCACGGGGTGCCGGGCGCAGCCGCGCCGATCATCGCCACCGTCGGCCTCAGCGGACTGCTCTCCGGCTGGATCTACGGGCTGCGCCGCCATCGCGCCCCGGCACGGCGCCAGCTCGTCGTGGCGTCCGCCTACCTGACAGGCGCGGCGCTGCTGCTTCCCGTCGCGCCGTCCGCCATCTGGCTCGGCGTGGCGGTGGTGGTCACGGAGGTGGCGGTACCGCCCACGCTTGTCCTGCTGAGCGTGCTCACCGAGAAGGCCGTCCACCCGGCGGCGCTCACCCAGGCGTTCACCTGGAACAACTCCGCCAGTGCCGCTGGCTCGGCCGTGGCGGCGTCCCTCGCCGGGCGCGTCGCCGACGCGTGGGGTGCCTCCGCCGCGCTCGCGCAGGCCCCTGCGGCCGGACTCATCCTCCTCGTCCTCGCACTCGTCCTGTCCCTCCGCCGCTAGAAGTCTCCGCCCCCGCCGAAATCGCCTCCGCCGAAGTCTCCGCCACCCATATCCCCGCCGCCGTAGTCCCCGCCACCAAAGTCTCCGCCGCCGAAGTCGTTGCCGCCGTCTCCGCCGAAGTCTCCGCCGCCGAAGTTGTCCCCGCCGCCATAGAATCCCGGGTCCCCGTAGCCGTACTCGTTGATGAAGATCGGCGGTGAGGCGAGCGCCTCGCCGAGCAGGAAGCCGCCGAGCGCGGCTCCGCCGTACCCGAAACCGCCCCAGTACGCCGGGGCGAAGCCGGCGTTGACGTACGGGACCCGCGCGCCGGACGAGTCCTCCACCCTGCGGATCCCCGGCTGGATGCCCTGCTCGATCTTGCGCAGGTCCATCGCACAGACCGGGACCAGTCGGCTCGGGCCACCGTCCGGGGGCGCCCAGGAGACATCGGTCACCGACATGCCGTGCCGCGGATCGAAGAAGCACATCGGCCGCCGCCCGGGCTTGGGCTCGCCGTTCGCGACGGCTTCCGCGCAGGCCAGGCGGTACTGGCCCTCGGCGA